>JBAXAD010000020.1:0-32360 GCA_037142715.1 Paludibacter sp.
AAATAAAATGATTATCCGCATTTAATATAATGTGTCAATAATATTTTAGGATTCTTTTTTTTTTGAGTTAATCAATATTTTTGCATTGCTTTGTAAAAACACAAATTGCACATAAAGAATTAAGTACTAAAATTTAACATTATAAATCGGGGCTAGCCCCGCGCCCCACTTACTTTTTTGCCTTGACGCAAAAAAGTAAGCAAAAAAAGTCAAGACTGCGCCCACTTCGCTCGAAAAATCAGTCGTTCGTAGGCTGAAAACTTTAAACTCGCGCCGACGAAATACGTCGCCACTCAAACAGAAAAGTTTTCTACGCCTACTTCACTCCATTTTTCGGCTCACTGGAAGAGGTCAATCCAAGACCATCAGTCGGAATCCGCTGATGCTTTTGCGGATAATATTTTATCTAAACCCCAATAGTTGTATAAAATAAGAAGTTAAACCACCCACCAATTCTGAAAGGTGTAGGATGTTGATATTGAACTGACTTTCGGCTATAATGATAGCGAATAACACCATAGTGCCGTATTTGTACATATTCATCATCGTTATTGGATGAATGTCTTTCAGAAAAGTGAGATAGACATGCGAACCATCGAGTGGGGGCAATGGTATGAGGTTGAAAATAAACAAGCTGAAATTGATAACGCCCCAAGTGATAATGAGTTGGATAAGTGCAAATCCCCAAGTTGTCCCATGAAAGAAATCGTTGGAAAAGAGTAGGCGCGCAATAATAAAGAAAAGCAATGCCAATACAAAGTTGGAGATTGGACCCGCAATGGAAATCAGAATCTCGTCGCGATGTTTGTGCTTCAGGTTTTTGGGGTTGAAACTAACTGGTTTTGCCCATCCGAATCCTGCCACCACGATTAGAAAAAAGCCCAACCAATCGATGTGTTTCAGCGGGTTGAGCGTTAACCTACCTTCATTTTTTGCCGTGTTATCGCCAAGTTTGTAGGCCGTGAAAGCATGTGCAAATTCATGAACCGTGAGCCCAATTACAGCAGCAGGTGCAATTTTTATAATCTCGACTAAATCTAATGCCATATTATATTGATAATCCTGTTGATAAAATGATATTTACAACGTTGAAACGAGCTGCTTCAATTTCGTTTCGGCAATTTTAAGGTTGTATTGAAAATTAATCAAACGTGTACTTGACTGAACATAATCTTGTTGCGCCAATCGAACTTCGAGCGAAGTAGATTGCCCAAGGCGCAAGCGTTCCAAGCATATTTGGATGTTTTCTTTGGCCAATGAATTGTTATCCTTTTCAATTTTCAACAATTGTTGTTGGTTCTCAAATTCGGTAAATGCATTTTCGAATTCTGTATTCACCTGCAATTTCACATTCTGCAAGTCATATTCAGCATTTTGAATCATAATTTTAGCATTTGAAACTTTCCTTTTGTTTTCTCCGGCACTGTAAATTGGAACTTTCAACGTACCTCCAACTTGTGGCCCAGTAGAATTATTATTTCTAATATTGCCTTGCGAATTAGCAGTTTGCGATAAATAATATCCTGCCTTAAAATCAAGTTGTGGCAAATACAAGCTTCTGTTTTCTTTCAAACTCAGTTGTGCAATTTCTATTTGCTTTTGAAATGCAAGGATATTGGTATTTGAAGAGTTTAATTTTTGAAGCAAACTTAGCTTGTCTGGTGAATAATTGAGTACTATTGAATCGGTAATTTCATATACCGAATCATTATTTTGAGCCAAAATTACATTCAAATTTTTGCATGCTGCTTCAATCACATATTGCTGATTAATTTCATTTTCCATGGCTACATTCAAATCAATTTTTGCCATCAATAATTCTGATTTAATCAATGACCCTGCCTTAAATCCTGCTTGTGCAATGCTAACTCGCTCACGACTGTATTTTAATGCTTCATTAATTGAATTCAATTGCTGTTTCTGTCGCACCACATCGTAATAAGCGGCCGTAACATTGTATAAAGTCTGCATCACTTTGTCTTTAAACTGCATTTCACCAAGTGCTTGAATTTCATTCAGTTTGTTTTTTGTCACAAACATTTTTCCACCATCAAATAACGTCCACGAAAGTTGTGTGCCGGCACTCAAAGTAGTGGTTGACATGTTTGGATAATTATTCTCTGTTCCATCTGCCAATTTTTGATGCACATTGTTTTGCCCAATGTTTGCAGAACCAGTGAGTTCCAGTGTTGGCAACATTCCTGCATTTCCAGCGGTATTGTTCACTTTGGCAATAGTTGCATCATTTTTGGCCATTAAAATGTCGAAATTACTTTTCAATGCGATGCTGATGGCATCGTCAATGGTTAGTTTTTGCTGCGCATTGGAAAATGCACATAGAAGGAGGAGATATATGATTGGAAGTTTTTTCATGATTTATGCGATTGTAAAGCTTTAAGAAATGGAAAAAATCAATAAGAATATAGAGTGATAAAATGCTTAATTTCAATTCCTAAAAAAATAGAACGCAGATTGAGCTGATATAGCTGATTAAAAAAAACGGATTAAAAAAATACTGCGTATTTTGATTTTGAAGACGAACTTTCTAAAGAGTTTTCCAGTTCCGAATACGTGAATTAAAAGAGACGGATATTAAATCAACTTAATCGGCAAAATCAGCGTTCTATTCTTCATTTAGTTCTTAGGAGTTTTATATTTATTCATAAATATCTTACGTTTAAATTCAGCTTCTGTTCCAAAATTCATTAGTAGGCCAAGTTCAATTTCAGTAGCTTTTAAATAATTGATTAGCTGGCATTCATGGTCTTCAGTTAAAGTGCTAGCTGCTTTTAATTCAATGACAATAATATCATTTACAATAATATCTGCATAATACTCTCCTACTATTTCGGTTTCATAAAATACAGTAATTGGATGTTGACATTTAACTTCTAGTCCTTGCTTACGTAGCTCAAAAGCCATTGAATTCTCGTAAACTTTTTCTAAAAAACCATAGCCAAGCGTATTAAAAACTTTGTAGTATGATTTGATAATTTTATCTGTTATTTCTTTGTGAAGCAAATCCATTGAAGTGTATTTTAAATTGTTTATAATAAGATTTTTTGAAATTAATAAAGATGATACTTGTGAGACTGTCTTAAAATCATCTTACTGAAAGTAAGATTAAAATCCGCTCTTAAAATCCGCTTAATCTGCTAAATCTGCGTTCTATTCTTAGTTTATTTATTCTTACTAGACATCACGATATACGTTACCGGTATTACAAATAATGTAAGTAACAGTGAAAATAATAGACCACCTACTACTACAATTCCCAATGGAATACGACTAGTAGAACCTGAACCTAATGCTAACGCAATAGGCAAAGCTCCAAAAATGGTAGCCAATGAAGTCATTAATATGGGTCGGAAACGCGCAGACGCAGCTTCAAATGCAGCTACTCTTTTATTCATACCCAATTTCCGTTTTTGATTGGCAAATTCTACAATCAAAATACCGTTTTTGGTCACAATACCAATCAACAGTATCATTCCAATTTCGGAGAAGATATTCAAGGTTTGTCCAAAAATCCAGAGCGAAAGCATGGCGCCCGCAATGGCCATAGGTACGGTGAGCATAATGATAAATGGATCGCGGAAACTTTCGAACTGAGCAGCTAAAATCAAATAAATCAGCAGTAAAGCCAATACCAAAGCAAACGAAATGTTTGAATTACTTTCAGCAAAATCCCTTGAAGGCCCCGAAAGTGCGGTTGTGAATGACGTATCCAACAGTTTGTCGGCGATGCGTTGCATTTCGTCAATTCCTTCACCCAATGTTTTTCCTTCGGCTAGATTGGCCGAAATGGTTGCTGATTTATAACGATTAAAATGATATAACATTGGCGGATTACTATTTTCCGTTATCTTCACCAAGTTGTCCAACTGAATCATATCACCAGCTCCCGAACGAACGTACAGGGATGAAATATCTCCGGGATTGCTTCTGTCATTACGCGCCACTTGTCCAATAATATAATACTGCTTGTTGTTTTGCAAAAAATATCCGTAACGGCTCCCGCTGTACGCCAAATCCAACGCATCCGAAATATTCTTTTCATTGACACCCAAACTATTGGCTTTCATTCTATCCACAGTGATGTTTAATTCTGGCTTATTGAATTTTAAATTCACATCCACATTACTAAACACGTTACTAGTTTGAGCTTCTTCCATGAATTTAGGTAACACTTTTTTAAGCTTCTCAAAATCAAGATTTTGCAATACAAATTGTACCGGTAATCCACGAGAATTGGAGGCAGAAATGGTAGGTTCCTGACTCGCAATAACTTTAGCATCTGGTATTGAATCAAAGATTTTGGTCATTTTCTGATAAATTTCTTTTTGCGAAGCTTTCCGTTCAGTCGGCTCAGACAGAAATGAAATTATAAAACCCGAATTGGAGCTGGCATTTGAACTTCCACCACCATATCTTGCCAATGTATATTTCGCCTCGGGAAATCGCTCGGAAGTTATTTTGGAAAGTTTATCAATCACAGCCTTGGTTGTGGAATATTCAGTTCCTTCGGGTGATGTGATACTTGTCCGTATATTACTATGGTCTTCAAGTGGTGCTAATTCTGATTTCAAACTTCTTGAAAGGCTGAAAATGATAACAATACACAATCCCAAAATTGAAAAAGCTATCCATTTATTGAGAATGAAAAAGCTGAGAAATCTTTTGTACTTTTTCTCCATTCCCAAGAAAAATGGTTCACTTGCAATATAGAATTTAGAATGATGTGTAGCCGAACCACCCAAAATTACATTTAGTACCGGTGTAAGTGTTAGCGAAACAAATGCGGAAATAAGCACCGCTGTAGCTACCACAATCCCAAATTCGCGGAACAAACGCCCCGTAAATCCTTCGAGAAAAATTACAGGAATAAAAACTATAGCCAGCGTCAACGAAGTGGAAATCACCGCAAAGAGAATCTCGCGAGTTCCTTCCACAGCGGCTTTCATCTTATCCATTCCCAGTTCTATTCGCTTGAATATATTTTCTGTTACCACAATTCCATCATCAACTACCAACCCTGTTGCCAGAACTATTCCCAACAAAGTCAGCACATTGATGGAATAATCGAAAATATACATGATAAAAAATGTTCCAATCAATGAAACCGGAATATCAATAAGCGGACGCAACGCAATGATCCAATTTCTGAAGAACAAGAAAATAATCATCACTACCAGAAAAATTGAAATCATCAATGTTTCAATCACATCTGTTACCGATTGCCTTACAAATGTCGATTTATCGCGGGCAATGTTCAATTCCATGCCTTTGGGAGCAATCTTTTTTATCTGTTCCAACCGTTTGTAGAACTCATCCGCAATTTGAATATCATTAGCTCCCGGAAGTGGAATAATTGCCAACATTACACCTGTTGTGCCATTTATTGTTGCGCCCGATTCTTCGTTTTGAGAACCCAAGACAGCATCACCAATGTCATTCAACTTGATTACCTGATTTTCTACTTGTTTCACAATGAGGTTGTTGAAATCATCCTCAGTAACCAATCTTCCGTAAGTTTTCACCGTAAGTTCTGTTGCATTACCACGGATTTTACCACCCGGCATTTCCACATTTTCTTTAGCAAGTGCTGCCTGAACATCTGACGCAGTAAGTTTATATGCTGCCATTTTAGCCGGATCAAGCCATATTCTCATGGCAGGTTTTTGTTGGCCATAAATGCTGATAGAGCTCACACCGGGAATGGTTTGCAATTTTTCAAGCAATATATTTTCAGCATAATCGCTCAATTCTATATCGCTCATGGAAGTGCTTTGAACAGAAAGCATAACAATTGGATCACCATTGGCATCCGCTTTTGTCACTGTAGGTGGTGAGTCAATATCTTGTGGCAAACTCTTCATGGCTTGCGACACTTTATCACGCACATCATTGGCCGCCTTTTCCAAATCGGCACCCAAATCAAATTCTACGGTGATGGTACTCATTCCAATGGCCGATTGCGACGAAATGGATTTTACGCCCTCAATTCCATTAATGGATTTCTCGAGTGGCTCGGTAATTTGAGATTCGATAATTTCAGCATTGGCTCCCGTGTAACTAGCTTGCACTGAGATTACTGGTGGGTCGATGGCAGGATAAAGACGAATGCCAAGGAAATTTAAGCCTACCACACCCATCAAAATAATAATCAAACTTAAGACGATTGAACCAATGGGACGTTTTAAGGCAATGTCGGATATACTACTCATAATGTTTTACTTACAGTTGAATAGCTTAATTTTGCTCCTTCTTTTAGGAAAAGAATTCCCGAAGTAATAATGGTGTCGCCCAATTGAATTCCTTCCGTTATTTCTATTTGCGATGTTTTCCGGATGCCCGTTACCACCTTCGTAAAATGTGCTTTTCCATTTCTGGCAATAATCACGCTTTTACTTTGTTCTTTTGGAATAATACATTGAGTAGGAATCATTAACGCATTTTTGTTTTCGCTGAGTCGAAGTATTACATTTGAAAACGCTCCTGGAATTAGTTTTTCCGACTGACTATTCACCAATGCTCTCACTTTCAGGTTACGAGTATTTGCATCAATGCCTCTTTCGGTAGCAAAAACGGTGGCATCGTAAAGTTTTTCATCATTTGACATGTTGAATTTTACTTTCATTCCCGTTTTTATGGACGGGCCATATTTTTCTGGAACACTGAAATCGAGTTTGATTTTATTGTCACTACGAATGGTCGATAATAGGGTAGAAGGCGTTACAATTGCACCCACGCTTATGTTTCTCAAACCAATTACGCCATCAAAAGGTGCCAAAACTTCAGTTTTACGTATCAAAGTCTTCTGAATTTCAATGTCTGCTTTCAATGAATTGAGCTGTAAACCAGTCAGTTCATATTCATTCTGACTTATTCCATTCGCTTTTAGCAATTCGGATTGACGCTTGTAAATTTGTTGTTGAATGTTATATTGCGTTTGTAGTTTCTTTAAGTTCGATTGTAAATCTTCATCAAAAAGTTTCACCAACAGCGTTCCTTTTTTTATAAATTTACCTTCGGGCAAATTGATATTCACCACTCTACCAGCTACTTCGTTTTTCAATTCTACTTCATCGTAAGCTAATAATGAACCCGAAACAGATATTTCATTAATTAGTAAAGTTGGATTTACAATATAAGCATCTACTTTCTTTTGTGTTTTTTCTTTTGCGTCGCCTTTTTTATCTTTTTCTGAGGATTTAGTGAAAGCCAGTTTCAAAAAGAAACCAATCAATAGAACCATAATGACAGCAATCCAGATAGTTGTCTTTTTTTTCATTTGAGGGAAATTTGTATTTTAATAATATAGTGGAGTCTCGAATTTATTTACTTAAAAGCGTTTGATTTGCACTTTGATAGTGTTTTCTTGATAAGGTTTAATTTGGTTTGTAAAATTAGACATAATTATTATTCGGCTAACAAAGTAAACCGTCTTTTTGTGCAAATTTAATAAAGCTACTTTTATGAAGTCAAATAAATCTCACCTCGTATTTATTCATCTATAAAATTCATTTGCCATTATCTTACTTTTTTAGTACTTTTGTTCTCTTTAAAAAACAAAAAAACAGGTCTTAACTTCCGTCAATTGCGGATTTAAGGTCACTTAATACTACTCCGTGATAGAAATTATTCCTGCCATCGACTTGATAGATGGAAAATGCGTTCGCTTGTCTCAAGGCGATTATGCCCAGAAAATTATTTACAACGAAAACCCGCTAGAGGTGGCCAAAATGTTTGCAGATGCAGGTATTCGCAGGCTACATTTGGTGGATTTGGATGGCGCCAAGGCACATCATATTGTAAACCACAAAGTTTTGGAAAAAATCACTTCTGGTACCAATCTAATAGTTGATTTTGGCGGTGGATTAAAATCGGATGATGATTTACGCATAGCGTTTGAATGTGGCGCCAGTATGGTGACGGGTGGGAGCATAGCCGTTAAAAATCCGGAAGTATTTGAGTCGTGGATTCAAAAATATGGAGGTGATAAAATCATTTTGGGTGCCGATGTAAAAGATGAGAAAATTGCGGTTGGTGGTTGGTTAGAAACTACCGAACTGGAACTTTTGCCATTTATAAAAAACTATATCAACAAAGGTATTGATAAAATTATTTGCACCGATATTAGTAAAGATGGCATGTTGCAGGGTGTTGCTTTGGAATTGTATAAAAAGATGCTTATAGCACAACCTGATATGTATTTAATTGCCAGTGGTGGTGTGAGTTCCATACAGGATATTGAACAATTACTAGAAGCAGGAATTCCTGCCGTAATCACTGGAAAAGCCATCTATGAAGGTCGGATAACTCTGAAAGAACTCAGTCGTTTTATTGTTAATAACTAATTCCATTTTCAAATTCAAAGAAATAATTTGTTGAATACTTTGAATTTGGTATTATATTTGTGAAGTTTTAGAATCAAAAAGAATAGAAATTTATTACGAAAAAAATATGCTAAAAGAAATTTTATCCATTCCCGGCAAACCCGGACTTTTTAAACTTGTCTCTCAAGGTAAAAACATGTTGATTGTAGAATCGTTGATTGATAGCAAACGTATGCCTGCTTACACAAAAGATAAAGTGGTGTCATTGGGCGATATAGCCATTTTTACAGAAGATGCCGAAATTCCATTGGGACAGGTATTGGAAAATGTAAAAACGAAAGAAGTTGGAGCAGCTTGTTCCATTGATACCAAAGCTTCGAACGATTTACTTCGCAAATATATGTCGGAAGTTTTGCCAGAATATGACCGCGACCGAGTATATCCAAGTGATATCCGCAAATTAATTACTTGGTACAATATACTTGTAAAAGCCGAAATGACTGATTTTTTGACAGTTGAAGAAGAAGAACCCCTAGCCCCAAAAGGGGAATAATTTTCCATGAACGTACAATCTATTTGCAACCTTATTGAAGAAGTGGCACCGTTGGCATTGCAGGAAAGCTATGACAACGCAGGACTTCTTGTGGGAAATTCGCAGATGGAAGTATTTGGTGTTCTTGCAACTATTGACATTACTGAAGAAGTTATTAATGAGTCGATTGAAAAAAACTGCAACCTGATTATTTCTCATCATCCACTTATTTTTAGTGGTTTAAAACGGTTGGTGGGACAAAATGAAGTGCAACGATGCGTGGCAAAAGCCATAAAAAACGATATTGCCATTTATGCCGCACATACAAATTTAGACAACGTTTTGCAAGGTGTGAATGGAAAAATTGCCGATAAGATTGGTCTTTTAAACAGACAAATTCTTCAACCGAAACAGAATAGTTTGCTGAAGTTGATTACCTATGTTCCTCGCTTGCATTCATATAGAGTACGTGAAGCATTGTTTGCAGCTGGTGCTGGGCAAATTGGGAATTATGATGCTTGCAGTTTCAACGTGGAAGGTACGGGTACTTTTCGTGCAAATGAAAATGCTGCCCCTTTTGTGGGTGAAATAAATGAAATCCACTCAGAACTAGAAACACGAATTGAAGTAATACTTCCTGATTATCTAAAGTTTAAAGTAGTGGAAGCGTTGATAAAATCGCATCCTTATGAAGTGCCGGCTTATGATATTATTCCACTTCAAAACTCCTGGAATGAAGTAGGAGCCGGGCTTGTTGGTGAATTGGAAATAGAGGAAGACGAATTAGAATTTCTGAAACGAATCAAAACCGTATTCAATTGCACCTCAATTCGTCATACAAATTTATTAGGTAAAAAAATAAAGCGTGTGGCGGTGTGTGGTGGTTCTGGAAGTTCATTTCTTTCGGATGCCATAAAGGCTAAGGCAGATGTGTTTATTACAGGCGATTTTAAATATCATGAATTTTTTGATGCAGAAAATCGCATTCTTATAGCTGATATAGGACATTTTGAAAGTGAACAGTTCACAAAAGAGATTTTTTTGGAGATAATTTCAAAAAAAATGACTACATTTGCAGTCCAAATTTCAGATATTAAAACAAATCCCATAAATTATTTGTAATCAATATGGCTACAGAAGTAAAAGTAGAAAAAGAGATAACCGTTGAAGAGAGATTAAAAGCACTTTATGAACTTCAAAAAGCGGTTTCAAAAATCGATGAAATAAAAATTTTGCGTGGTGAACTACCTTTGGAAGTTCAAGATTTAGAAGACGAGATAATCGGCTTAACCACTCGCATGGACAATTTTAAAACTGAAATTGCTGATATTATAGCTATTATCGCCAGTAAGAAAATCGAGATTGAAGAAGCTCGAATGAAAATTGCTAAATACAAAGAACAACAAGAAAACGTTCGTAACAATCGTGAATACGACAATCTTTCCAAAGAAATTGAATTTCAAACCCTTGAAATTGAACTTTGCGAAAAAAGAATTCGTGAATTTAGTGCTGCCCAGGAGACCAAACAAAACGAACAAAAAATTGCATTGGCGCAATTGGCTGAACGTAAGCTTGATTTGGATCAAAAGAAAGGCGAGTTGAACGAGATCGTTTCGGAAACAAAACATGAAGAAGAAAAACTTCGTGAACATGCCAAACAGATTGAACAATATATTGAGCCACGTTTGTTGACAGCCTTTAAGCGTATTCGTAAGAATGCACGCAATGGCTTGGCAGTGGTGTATGTGCAACGTGATGCTTGTGGTGGTTGTTTCAATAAAATCCCGGCACAACGTCAATTAGACATTCGTTTGCGCAAGAAAATAATTGTTTGCGAATACTGTGGTCGTATCCTTGTGGATCAAGAATTGGCTGGTGTAGCTCCTGCTATTGAGGATTAAATCTCAAACTATTGAAATAAAAAAAGCGTTCGGAAGTTTATTTTCCGAACGCTTTTTTTATTGATTCAAATTCAGAGCAAAGCAATGAAATTATGCAGGTAGCATTAATTTATAACCTTTTCCATGTATGTTGATAATATAGATTTTAGGATCATCTTTTAGTAACTTGCGTAATTTGCAAATATATACATCCATACTTCTTGCATTGTAATAATTGTCATCTTCCCAAATCATTTTCAGTGCATAACGTCTATCTACAATTTCGTTGGCATTTGCTGCAAACAAAATAAGGAGTTCAGATTCTTTGGTAGTCAGTCTTTTAGCTTCTCCATTTAGGATTAAAAGTCGTTTTTGTACATCAATTGTATAAGCACCAACTGTGTAGAAATTTACTTTCATAAGGTCATTCATATTATCAGCATCTCTGTTTGATAAATTAGTTTCGTTTTTCATGTTTTGAAATTTTTATAATGTTTATATTTGAGAATGAATAAAATTTATTTTGTTGATTCAATGAAACAAATCGCTGTGTTAAATAGTTGTAATTTGTTTCATTGTTGAAAATTACACAAGCAATATTTCATAATTTCTAACTCGTTATTGTTTTAACGCATTAGGGAATCAAATTGTTTAAAATTATATATGTTTTTTTCAATTTTTCTTATGTTCTATTTTTTACTGATTATAGCGTAACATGCAAGTGTTTATAACTATTTGATATTCAGTTTGTTTTAAAGAGCGGAATTCAACTGAACGGAAATTGATATACTTCAGCTTCCAATAAATTATATGAAACCGTGATAAATCACATCTAGGTCTTTTAGATCAATAAATTGAGTGATAAACTATTATATATTTTACCCATTCAAACAAGAATTTACTGCATTTTATTTTTCTCGATATTTTCCATATCGATTTTCCAAAGCCACCGTTCGATAATCAAAAATTTGTTTGATTTTAGACTGAATTACAAATTTGTTGGCAATGGCTCCTATTAATCCAAAAGGTGGCTGATAGGTTACAGTATCGGTCATTAATACTCCATTTTCGATAGGTTCTATAAAATGTTGATGATGCCACATTTTATAGGGTCCAATCCGTTGTTCATCAATAAAAAACTGTTTATCTCGAATGTGAGTAATTTCTGTCAACCAGGTAGTTTTTATTCCTAACAACGGACTTACCTTATAGCCAATAATCATTCCTTCGTACATTTTTTCCGTGGGTTGATAGGTGTTCATAATATCAAATCCCATGTAGTTAGGTGTTATTTCTTTCAGATTTTTAGGTGACGATATAAAATCCCAGATTTCATCTATTGAAGCATTTACTTTTTGTTTACTGTGAAATTGATAAAATGACATAAATAACAGTGTTGGTAAATTATTTTTGCAGACCAAAATCTTTTAAGACTGCAAATATATTCATTTTTTACAAACTTTATTACATTTTCAAAATATTATTTCAAAAAACTTTGTTTTTGATGACTAATTTCAAACTGGTTGATACTTTATTGGTTGTAAATTTGAGTGCTAACCGATATTATTGATGGAACTTTAATGTAGGACTGTTAAATTCAGACTTAAAAAAACACCTTATTAGTGTCTATTTATTGGTCAGTCAAAAAATAACTGTATTGATTAGCTACTTAAAAGCAAAATATCTCTATATTTGCATATTAATGAAATCAATCAAATTGACATCTAACCTGCTTAAGCAGATGTTTTTGATGAAAATAGGATTGGTGTTTTTTTTGAATAAATTATAATAAACCGGTATATGTGGTATTATGGATGCAGATAATTTAAAAACAGAGGTATTATTAGAACTCATTTTTTGTGTAGAATCCAAAGAAACTGACGATGAGGTGATAAATGGTTTTTTGCCAATATATATTCGAAAGCTCAATTGTTTTATGGCTGGTGTTATTAGAAACAGCAATTCTGAACTTATTGAGAAACAGGTTTATCCTGTTGTTTTTAAAAAAGACGAAACATGGGAATACTTAAAAAATACGATAGTTGGCTTTGAAAATAACAAATCAGAAGCGCATTCAGAATTAAAATACAAGGAGAATTTTTATTACGTCTATTATTTATCTCAATATGGATTTCTGATACTTGGACGGAAAAAACCTTTTGAACATGTATTTAAAAATGAGTTTCGTTTTGTTGTCAATTTTTTGGGGAAAATTTTATCCCAATCAATTGAAGATATACTTCGGAAAAAAGCTGAAAAGAAATTGGCCGAAGAACGTCAATTATTACGGACTATCATTGATAATATCCCAATAAATATCTATGCAAAAGATCTTGAATATAAAAAAACTTTAGCAAATATATCTGAGTTAAAGCATCTTGGTAAAAAATCAGAATCAGAAGTTCTTGGGAAATCAGATTTAGACCTTTATGGTGAAGAAATTTCAAAAAACACAATTATTGAAGATGAGCAAGTTATATTGCATGGAAACCCAATTTTAGGCGTTGAAAAACATGTTGGAAATGATAATTGGGCACTAATTTCCAAACTCCCATTGAAAAACGAATTGGGAGAAGTTACAGGCATGGTGGGTATAAGTATTGATTATACTGAAAGAAAAAAAACGCAAGAACAATTGTCAGTTTTTTTGAATTTATTCGATAACATATCAGATGCAGTGCAAGTTAACACCGAAGATGGACAGCTTTTTTATTTGAATAAAATGGCCAGCGAACGATTGGGGATTCCTGTAGATAAAGTAGCAAATTTTAAAGTAACTGATTACTTGGTTATTTTTCCTACAATGGAAGCTTGGAAGAAACACGTAGGAGAACTTAAAATAAAGGATTTTATAACATCAGAGGGAGTAAATTTAAATCAAAAAACAGGGCAGAAATTTCCTGTGGAAGTAACTGTAAAATACGTTGATGTAAATGGAAAAGGATTTGTAGTAGCCATATCGAGAGATATTTCTGAACGCAAACAAGCGGAATTGGCTTTGCAAGTAAGTGAGGAGAAGTTCCGATTAATGACTGAGAATTCGAGTGACGTAATTTGGCATTTGGACAGCAATTATATTTGTGATTATATTAGCCCTGCCGATGAACAAATGCGAGGCTACAAACAAGAAGAAGCTGTTGGAAAACCCCTTTGGAACTTACTCAAACCTGAGGGTATTGAACAAGTGAAGATTATAAATAGTCAGCGTCTTGCAGATGAACAATTGGGAATAAAAACAGGTACAATTCATTATGAATTGGAACAACTCTGCAAAGATGGAAGCTGGATTTGGACGGAAGCTAATTCTTCTGTGCATTACAATGAGAATGGCGAAGTTATTGGTTATCATGGTGTAACGAGAGATATTACTGAACGGAAAAAGGCGGAAGAAGAATTGCGTTGGAATCAGTCATTGCTTCAATTAATGTCAAATTCATCACCATTGGGCTTTTTAGTTGTCGACAACCGCACTGATGCAATTTTGTACTTTAATCAACAGTTTTGTCAAATTTGGGGTATAGAAAATCTGGCAGATCGAATGCGACTTGGTGAATTGAAAAACAATGATATTATTCCTTATTGCTTACCTGTTTTGTCAGACGTTGAAGCTTTTGCCGAATCGTGTAAACCATTACAAGCTGAAAATAACCGTGTCGTTTTGGAAGATGATATTGCATTTACACAAGGACGAACTGTTCATCGTTTTACCACACAAATTCGTGGTGAAAATGACGAGTATTTTGGCCGTTTTTACATTTTTGAAGATATTACCAAACGGAAACAGATAGAAGTTGAACTTCAAACAAACGAAAAAAAATACCGGCAGATTACCGAAAATATGTTGGATATTGTTTGGACTTCCGACATGCATTTTAATTTGAATTTCTTAAGTCCATCTGCCGAAAAATTATATGGTGAGCCTATTGAGAGGCAGATTCGGAGACCATTGAATGAAAAATTCACTCCAAAATCATTGGAGAAGATTCTTTCTGAATTTTCTGTGGAAATGGAAAATGAAAAAAATCCTGCTACAGATAAGAATAGAACTCTAAAATTAGAGGTGGAGCATTATCGTGCAGATAAAAGTACATTTTGGGCTGAGATAAACATGTCCATTTTAAGAGATGAATTTGGAGTTGCAACAGGTATTCAAGGTGTTACACGTGATATTTCTGACCGTAAACAAGCAGAAGATGCATTGAAAAAAAGTGAGGAACGCAAAGCTTCGCTAATTGCAAGTATGAACGATATTGTTTACGTGTTGGACAATGACTTGATTTTAAATGAATATCACATGCCTCAAAGTGGGGAATTGATACTTGATCCAAAACCTTATTTGGGGAGGCCTTTTGACGACATACCATTGCCACTACATGCAAAATCGATTATTAAGAAAGCATTATTGTTTTGCATACAAAGCCGCAAATTCACTAAGGTGGAGTATTATTTGGATACGCCCAAAACACGATTTTGGTTTGAACTTCATGCAACAGTGCTGAATGATCAGAATGGTGTGCAAAGTGGAACTACTTGTATTATTCGAGATATTACTTACCGAAAACAACGTGAAGAGGTTATCAAACAGCAAGTGAAGATGCAGGAGATCCTTATAAAGATTTCTTCCGTATATATAAATATTAATCTTGAAGAAGTAGAATCTACCATACAAAGTTCATTAAAGGAATTGGGTGAGTTTGTAAGTGCAGACCGTGCTTATATTTACGATTATGATTTTGTAAATAATACCACTTCAAATACTTATGAGTGGTGTGCCGCTGGAGTAGAGCCCGAAATTGACATTGCTCAAGATATTCCATTGGAGGGTATTCCTTTTTCGTTGGGAAAACATCTAAAAGGCGAAGAGCTTCATATTGATAACGTTTCGGCATTGCCCGATGAAGGACCAGAAAGCATAAAATCCAAACTTGAACCACAAGGTCTAAAAAGTGTCATTTCTATACCCATGATGAGTTCAGGCAAATTATTGGGGTTTGTGGGATTTGATTCGGTAAAAGAATATCACACTTATTCTGAAAAGGAGAAAAATTTATTAGAGGTTTTTTCACAAATGCTTGTTAATGTTAGAGAGAGAAAACGGAGTGGAACACTTTTAATGCTACAAGAGGAAAAATATCGTAATATTATTTCCAATATGAATTTAGGAATTATTGAAGTTGATAATGATGAAAATATAATGTATGCAAACCAAAGTTTCTGCAATATATCAGGATATAGTAATAAAGAATTACTTTCAATGAAAACGCTTACTTTTCTTAATTCTTCGGATGATAAACTACTTTTGGATTCAAAATTAAACAACAGAAAAAAAGGACTTTCGGATAGTTATGAATTGGCAGTTAAGAATAAAAATGGGGAACAAAGATGGTGGTTTGTGAGTGGAGCACCTAATTATAATGATAATAATGAGCTAGTTGGGTCTATTGGAATTCACTTGGATATAACCAATCAGAAAAAACTAGAAAAAGAATTAGAGCAGGCCATTATTGTAGCAGAAAATGCCTCTAAAGCCAAAGAAGTATTTTTGGCAAATATGAGTCATGAAATCCGTACCCCTTTGAATGTGATAACAGGCATGGTGCGTGAGCTTGGAAAAGAGAACTTGACAACACGTCAGAAATCTTTTGTAAATCATTCGGAAACGGCTGCATATCATTTGCTGACCATTATCAATAATATTTTGGACATGTCCAAAATTGAAGCTGGCGAATTCGAACTCGATAACAAGGACTTTAGTATTTCGGCTGTGGCGAGTGATGTATGGAGTATTCTATATTCCAAGGCCAAGGAGAAAAACCTTGAGCTTCGCATTCTAGAATCTCCAGAAATACATAGGTCGTTAATTGGCGATGCCGGGCGATTGCGGCAGATACTCATTAACCTGATTGGCAATGCTTTAAAATTTACGGAGCTAGGGTTTGTGGAACTGAAAATTTCTGTCAAAAACTCAAATAAGTATTTTCAACGTTTGCTTTTTGAGGTGAATGATTCGGGAATTGGAATGAGTGAGGAATTTTTACATAAATTGTTTGATAAGTTTTCGCAAGAAGATGGTAACTTTAATCGACGATTTGAAGGTACTGGCTTGGGAATGAGCATTTCCAAAGAATTGGTGCAATTGATGGGCGGAATTGTTGTAGCCAAAAGTCAAAAAGGAATGGGAACACAGATTTCTTTTGAACTTAATTTGCCTATCGGAGATGAATCAAAACTGGTTGATAAAAACACAATTAAAGTGGAGCCAAATTGTTTTGAGGGCATTAAAGTTTTGCTGGTCGAAGACAATGAAATGAATCGGTTTATTGCCATTCAAAGTCTTCATTATGTGGGATGTAAAGTAACCGAAGCCGAAAATGGGTTGGAGGCTATCAAGCAGCTCAAGGAAAATGAATTCGATTTGGTTTTGATGGACATTCAAATGCCAGAAATGGACGGAGTGGAAGCCACAAAACAAATAAGAAACACACTGGGCAAACAAATTCCAATTATAGCACTGACAGCCAATGCATTCAAGCATGATATTGATTTATATCTTTCGGTGGGAATGAACGATTACCTCATTAAACCGTATAGAGAAGAGGATTTGTATCGGAAAATTGAAATGTACACAAAATCCATACAATCTGCTGAAATCGAAAATATTCAACCCTTATATGACTTAAATGATTTGGAAGTGATTAGTCGTGGGGATAAATCGTTTATCAATAAGATGTTGGAGGTGTTTGTGAATGCATCTCAACAAGCGATTTCACAATTTACCGCTGATTACGAAAATAATAATATCGACGGTATCAGAAAGTTGGCCCATAAATTAAAACCTAGCATCGACAATATGGGAGTCATTTCATTGAAAGACAAAATCAGGATACTCGAAAGGTTCGAATTAGATCACAATGAAGAAGTGGAATTGAATGTTTTGGTGCTGGATGTTTGTACTATTTTACAACAAGTTTGTGACGAAATAAGAAGAAAAGAAGATTTGTAGTTACTTCTACATTTCATTTTTCAATACAACAAAACCTTCTGATTGAAGGTTTTGTTGTATTGAAATAGAGCTTGCAAATATCAAAACTTGTTTTAGCTATTTTCTTTCATGTGGCTTCAATTTATTTTAGTATTTTTGCAAATTAAAAAACGGCTTGCCTTTTTCAATAATATGATACAAACCCAAATAGAAAATCTTCGTAGAGCGCTTGAACAACACAATTATAATTATTATGTGTTGTCGGCACCTACCATTTCGGATGTTGAGTTTGATACTTTGCTTCGAGAATTGCAGGCATTGGAGGAGCAATATCCGGAGTATGCCGACCCACATTCGCCTACGCAACGTGTTGGAAGTGATATTAGTAGCGGTTTTGAGCAAGTGGCGCATGTCTATCCAATGCTTTCGTTGGGTAACACTTATTCCGAGGGCGAAGTGAGCGATTTTTACGACCGTGTGCGACGTGGATTGAATGAGGATTTTGAATTGGTGTGTGAACTAAAATATGACGGCACTTCCATTTCGGTTACTTACGAAAACGGCTTGTTGGTGCGAGCCGTAACGCGTGGAGATGGTGAGAAGGGCGATGATGTAACAGCCAACGTGAAAACCATTCGCAGCATTCCTTTGCGTTTGAAAGGAAATTTTCCTGCTAAATTTGAAATACGTGGTGAAATACTCATGCCGTGGGCAGTATTTGATGACTTAAATCGTGAACGTGAAGCCCAAGAAGAGCAGCTTTTTGCTAATCCGCGCAATGCAGCTTCGGGTACGCTGAAACTTCAGAATTCGGCCATGGTGGCTTCCCGTAAGTTGGACGCCTACTTTTATTATATGTTGGGCGAGTCACTTCCTTCCGATTTGCATTACCAAAACCTGCAAGCTGCCAATGCCTGGGGTTTGAAAATTTCGGATGCTACACGTGTTTGTAAATCCCTTGAAGACGTTTTTGAATTTATCAAGTATTGGGACGTTGAGCGCAAAAACCTGCCTGTGGCCACTGATGGTATTGTGATAAAAGTCAACTCTTTAAACCAACAAAAAAACCTTGGATTTACTGCCAAATCACCACGTTGGGCAATTGCATATAAGTTTCAGGCCGAGAAAGCCGTTACCCGTTTGAATTCGGTTTCGTACCAAGTGGGTAGGACAGGGGCAGTTACGCCGGTGGCCAACCTAGACCCTGTGCAACTTTCGGGAACAACCGTGAAACGTGCCTCATTGCACAATGCTGACATTATCGAAGCACTCGATTTGCACATTGGCGACATGGTTTTTGTGGAAAAAGGCGGCGAAATTATCCCTAAAATAACGGCGGTTGATAAAGAAGCGCGGTTTATGTTGGGCGATAAAGTACGGTTTATAAAAAGCTGTCCCGAATGTGGCGCTGCTTTGGTGCGATACGAAGGTGAAGCTGCCCATTATTGTCCCAATGAAAATGCTTGTCCACCACAGATTAAAGGGAAAATGGAGCATTTTGTGAGTCGTAAAGGAATGAATATTGACGGTTTGGGTAGCGAAACGATAAACTTGCTGTATCAAAACGACTTACTACACAACATAGCAGATATTTACGCACTAAAAATTCCCGACTTGATTCGATTGGAGCGGCTAGGAACAAAATCGGCTTACAACATTCAGGCTGGTTGCGAAAAATCAAAGGAAATACCGTTTGAGCGTGTGGTTTTTGCATTGGGCATTCGCTTTGTGGGCGAAACCATTGCCAAGAAACTTGCTTTTGCT
Source organism: Paludibacter sp. (assembly GCA_037142715.1). Lineage (GTDB taxonomy): Bacteria > Bacteroidota > Bacteroidia > Bacteroidales > Paludibacteraceae > Paludibacter. The sequence continues at coordinate 19,498 of JBAXAD010000020.1, forward strand.
TTCAAAAATATTGAAGCATTGGAAAAAGCTTCTTTCGAAGAATTAATTGCGGTGGATGAAATTGGGGAGCGCATTGCCCAAAGTGTAGTGCAGTATTTTGCCGATGCGATGAATGTGGAAACATTAAATCGCCTGAAAGCGTTTGGATTACAAATGAGTTTGTCGGACGAAAAAATGCAAGCCCATGGAACTTCACTGGCGGGTTTGTCGATAGTGATTAGCGGAACTTTTTCGCAGCATTCGCGCGACGAGTACAAAACCATGATTGAACAAAATGGCGGCAAAAATGTGGGAAGCGTTTCGGCAAAAACTTCGTATATATTGGCTGGTGATAACATGGGTCCTGAAAAACTTAAGAAGGCTGAAAAGTTGGGAGTGAAATTGTTGAGTGAAAACGAGTTTCTGGAAATGATAAACTCGTGAATATTATTTGAATTTTAATTATTGATTATGAATAAGATAAAGAATTTTATAAATAACTTTCTGTTCAAAAAACGTTCTCAGAATTATTTGAGCACATCCGAACGCGAGCATCGTTTTGTGAGTTACGACAAAGCCAAAACAGTGCTAATATTGTTTGAGAGTGATTATAACGAGAAAAATCCCATCATCCGAAAAATCATCCAATCGTTGCAACAAGATGGTAAAAAGGTGTCTGCTTGGGGATTCATTGACAAAAAGGAAGTGACCTCGGCTATTCTGCCCGATTTCAGGATATTACATCATCAGCAAACCGATTTTTTTCATAAACCTGACCCTGCCTTTTTTAGGGAATTGGAAAATTTGCAATTCGATTTATTGATTGATTTATCGCTTCAATTACAGTTGCCATTGGAGTATTTGGCCATGTATGCCAATGCCTATTGCAAAACTGGATTAAAAAAAACGGAACTGCCGATATATGATTTTATGTTGGATATGGAAAGTTTAAAATCTACATTGGAAGTGGATGAGAATCCAATTGACGAAATTTACCTATATAATCAGATAATTTTTTACCTGAAAAGCATACAAACAACCGATTAAAAGCTTACTTTTGCAAAATAAATGAAGTTATCCAAAAGATGATCAACAATAAACTGACAGGAATGGGTGTTGCGCTGATAACACCTTTTAAAAATGATGAATCGGTAGATTATGATGCCTTGGCCCGATTGGTGGAGCATCAAGTCAAAAGCGGTACTGATTATTTGGTGGTGTGCGGAACTACTGCCGAAACTCCAACTCTTACTGAACAAGAAAAAGAAGATATAACCCGTTTTATAGTGAAATGTGCTGCTGGTCGACTTCCAATCGTACTTGGAGTAGGAGGTAATAATACCAAAGCGGTGGTTGAAAAGTTAAAGTCGACCGATTTTAGTGGTATAAACGCAATTTTATCAGTTACGCCCTATTATAATAAACCATCGCAAGAAGGTTTGTATCAGCACTATGCAGCAATTGCTAAAGCTTCGCCGCTTCCAGTGATACTATATAATGTGCCGGGCCGTACGGGTGTGAATATGCTGGCTGAAACCACTTTGCGTTTGGCCAAAGAATTTCCAATTATATGTGCCATCAAAGAAGCGTCGGGTAATTTCACTCAAATTGATGAAATTATCAAAAATAAACCAGCTGACTTTATGGTTATTTCTGGCGATGATGGTATCACATTTCCACTGATTACTTTGGGTGCGGTAGGCGTTATCTCTGTGATTGGCAATGCATTTCCTAGCGAATTTAGCCGCATGGTACGTTTGGCGCTGCAAGGCGATTATAAAAGTGCTCGCCAAATTCACCACCATTTCAACGAGTTGATTCAGTTGCTTTTCGTGGAAGGAAATCCTGCTGGAGTGAAGAGTATGTTGGCTGTTATGGGCTTTATTGACAATACATTGCGATTGCCATTGGTGCCTAATACAATTAAAACCTACGAGAAAATACGATTGGTGCTGAATGAATTGAATATAAAATGCTAGAATACTATTGGTTTCGCATTTCAATTATAATTTTCTATTGTATTGGTTATCAGTACAAACTATAACAATATAAGGATTAAAAACTGTTCCCTGAAAGATGTTTCTCTTTTGGGGAATGTTGTTTTAGTGGTAGTTGGAACTTGACTGTGCAGGAAAATGACCTAACAGATTTCAAAAACCTGTTAGGTCTGGAGAGGCAATTTATAATCACTTAAAATAATTCGGTTATGAAATCATACAGAAAACTTCCACTTTCAAAAGTATTTCTTTTTTCATTTCTTGCAATTATTCTAGTTACAGCTATATATTTACTTCTACCCTCCAATTACTACATTCACAGGGCATTAATTCATCAATTACCAAAAATTAATCAGTACACGATTTTTGATAACAGGGTAGTGAAAGCCAACAATCCGCATCCTTGGGAATTTGCTCCCAACATTGATAAGAAGCAAATTGCCCCCGAGTTTACATCAGACTTTGATAAATATGAAACTGTTGCATTTATCGTAATCCAACACAAAAAGATTATTCTGGAACAATATTGGGGCAATTATAGTCCGCTTAGTTTGAGTAACTCTTTTTCCATGTCCAAAAGTATTATTTCGCTTTTGGTGGGATGTGCCATTTCGGATGGAAAAATTAAAAGTGTAAACCAACCCGTGAGCGATTTTTTGCCAGAATGGACTACTTTCGATGGAAAAGTATTGACAATAAAGGACTTGCTGACTATGAGCGCTGGAGTGGAATGGGATGAACAGCATAGCACGCTTTTTTCCAAAACCACCGAAGCCTATTATGGCAAAGATCTTTGGAAGTTGACACTAACAGAAAAACTGGAAGAGAAACCAGGCGTACGATTCAATTACCAGAGTGGCGTTTCTCAGTTGTTGGCATTTTTGCTTCAGAAAGCAACTGGCAAGAAAATTTCTGATTATGCTTCAGAGAAAATTTGGACTCCTATTCAAGCTGAAGAAGATGCGATGTGGAGTCTGGACAGAAAAGATGGCATGGAAAAAGCTTATTGTTGCTTCAATACCAATGCGCGCGATTTTGCACGTTTGGGGCAATTGTTGCTCAACAAGGGCGAGTGGGACGGAGCCGTGGTGGTCGATTCCAATTATATTCGACAGGCTACAATTCCTGCAACCTACTTGCAATACACACCTAAAATCATTGAAAGTGAATACGCATCTATTAAGCCTAGACCCTGTAATTTTTATGGTTATCAGTTTTGGATAGCCAATTACAAGGGTTTAAAGATTCCTTATATGCGCGGAATTTTGGGTCAATACATTTTTGTGATTCCCGAACTCGACGCTGTAATTGTACGATTGGGGAAAAAGCGCGACAAGGAATTTAACTTGCAGCAAAACTACAGCAAAGACGTGGATATTTGGCTTGATGCTGGACTGGAAGTGATCAATAGATAACCCAACACCTTTTACAGGTTTAAATTCTCAAAACACACCGCATCACTCGGCATTCGCCAATCGCCACGAGGCGAGAGGTTTATAGAGCCCACTTTTGGTCCATCGGGCATGCAGGAACGTTTAAATTGCTGGGTGAAAAATCGTTTCATGAAAATATTGAGCCATTTCTCTATCACCTCATCTGTATATATATCAGCAAAAGCATTTTTAGCCAAGAAAAATATTTTGGATGGTGAAAAACCGAAACGAACAAAATAGTACAAGTAGAAATCGTGCAATTCGTATGGGCCTACAATCTCTTCCGTTTTTTGGGCAATGTCGCCATTTCCGTCTGCAGGTAATAATTCTGGACTCACAGGCGTGTCAATTACATCAAGCAGAATCACTTCCGAAGTTTTGTCGAACTGATGCGCTGCCCAAGCTACCAAATAACGCACCAAGGTTTTGGGAACGCCACTGTTTACGCCATACATCGACATGTGATCGCCATTGTAAGTAGCCCAACCCAAAGCCAATTCCGATAAATCGCCAGTGCCTATCACCAAAGCATTTTGTTTGTTGGCAATGTCCATCAATATTTGCGTACGTTCCCGCGCTTGCGTGTTTTCGTAAGTGATATTGTGCAATTGTGGGTCGTGGTCTATGTCTTTAAAATGTTGGATGCAGGCATCTTTAATTGAGATTTCTAGCATGGTGATTCCCAAAGCTTTCATCAAATTTACCGCATTTTGGTAAGTTCTGTCGGTAGTTCCAAAGCCTGGCATGGTGATGCCCATGATGCGTTTTCGGTCGTAGCGGAGCTTGTCGGCAGTTTTTACGCACACCAGCAATGCCAAAGTAGAATCCAGCCCTCCAGAAATGCCCAACACTACATTTTCTGCATTCGTATGTTGCCAACGTTTGGCCAGTCCGCCCACTTGAATGGAGAAAATTTCGTTGCAACTTTCTTCCCTATTTGTAAGTGGGGGCACAAATGGATGTTTGTTGAAAGTGCGTGTTAAGTCGAAATGAGTAAAATGAGCATCCTCAATTTTGATGGTGCGAAAGTTGCGAGCAGATTTATCATTGGCAAAGTTTGTGTTTCGCAAGCGATCGGCAGTTAAACGTTCAATATCAATATCGCTTACAATCAACTGTGGGTCAAAGGAAAAACGTTCTCCATTGGCAATTATCTTCCCGTTTTCGGCAATAATTCCATTACCTGCAAAAACTAAATCGGTGGTAGATTCTCCAGCACCTGCAGAGGCGTACACATAACCCGAAAGACAGCGAGCTGATTGTTGCTCAATCAGTTGGCGAAGGTATTGATGCTTCCCGATTAATTCATTTGTAGCCGAAAGATTGAGAATAATATCAGCACCATGAAGTGCCTGTTGTGTGCTAGGTGGAATGGGAACCCAAAGATCTTCGCACAATTCAATACCGAAAGTGAATTTTCCATCAGAAAATAATAAATCGGAACCGAAAGGAATTTGTTCGCCAGATAATGAAATTGTTTGAGAATTGATGTTTGCACCAGAAGTAAACCAACGTTTCTCGTAGAATTCATTGTTGTTCGGCAAATTAGTTTTGGGTACAACTCCCAATATATGACCACCTTGCAATACAACAGCTGTATTGAAAAGCTGGTTTTGGAATCGTAATGGCATTCCTACAACAATAACTGCTGTGGTTGAAAAAGTAAGCAATTGTAGCTCGTTGACGGCTTTTTCGGCATCGATGAGTAATTGTTGCTGCATGAACAAATCGGCACAGGTGTAGCTTGTAATCGACAATTCGGGAAAGCAAATCAACTGCACTTTTTCTTTCTCAGCTTTGAGCACCAAATCAGCAATTCGAGCCACATTAAAGGCACAATCTGCCACCCTAAGTTCGGGAATGGCTGCTGCTACACGTACAAATCCATTGTTCATATTATTGATTTTCTAAAGGGAATTAAATTAGTGTAATTTTCATTGTATATTGACACGAAACCCGAAACCCGAAACTCCTTAATTTTGTTCCATATCACTCAAATATATTTTGAGCGAGTTGGCCGAAATTTGTATTTCCCAAACAGATAGTGAAAGGGAGATTATGAGTGAAAGTATTGCAAATCCAAAAACATAGGCTGAAATAGTTTGTAAGCCTACATAAATAAGAAACATGGTGACAACGCACATTAATAGACTGGCTACTCCAAAAAGTTGCATGTTTTTGGTCAGGTAAAGTCGCTTGCGCAGGTTCATGATTTGTGCACGAGTGATGGCCGAATGATCTTCCATGTATCGGTCTTTCAAGGTGCGTACCAATTGCGCATAAGACAGAAACCGATTGGTGAATGCCAACAATATCAGCGATATAGCTGAAAAGAGAAATGTGGGCGTTATGAGTGTAAGTTCTTGCATAAAATTATTTACTATTTTACTATTTACCATTTACTATTTCACTAACGCCCAATTTGGACATTCCATAACTTAGAGTTTGAACGCAAATGACACAAAAGATACGCAAATAAGAAAAAATATAACTGTACATTAATAGTTTGTAAGAACTTGTTGCCAAAATTCAATATTCAATCAAATTTTAAATTTGCGGTTATTTGTGTTATTTGCGTTCAAAATTCTTATTATTGTGCTGAAAAATACACGAATTTTAGAAATAAGGGCTTACACACAATGCGGAATAATTACAAATGGGATTTTAGCCATTTCTCCTACTTGTCGACCTAAATCTAAGCAGGCTTGATAGTTATCAATCTTCAATCCTTGTTTTTCCTCCACCGAGATTTCAGCTACAGTCCATTTCATTGTTTCACCAAAAGCAGCCAAGCGTGTATTTGCCGCTCCAGCCCAAGTATAGGATCCGAAATAACCAAACACTCGATTTTTAACCCCACGTATTTCTATTTTGCGTAATAAAGATTCTACTTCGGGATATAATTCATTGCTGTAGGTAGGGCTTCCCACTATTAACGCCCTGTATTTGAATACATCACGTAAAATTATTGATGAATCGGATTTGGAAACATTGTGCATAATAATATCTTTTATACCCGCAGATGCCAAGCCTTGTGCTACCGTTTCGGCCATCAATTCTGTATTTCCGTACATCGAACCGTAGATTATGACCACGCCTTCCTCGCCTTCATAGCGACTAAGTTGGTCGTACAAATCCACAACTTTAGTGATATTTTCTTTCCAAATAGGACCATGCGTACTGCAAATGATCTCGAAAGGTACCGGTGTAAGCTTTTTCAATGCTTTTTGAATTGGAGCGCCATATTTCCCAACAATATTGGCATAATAGCTTTCCATTTCACTCCAATATTTGTCTACATTTAGGTGAGTGTCCATTATGGCACCATCCAATGTGCCAAAAGCACCAAATGCATCGCCCGAAAAAAGTACTTTGTCGGTTTGGTCATAAGTCATCATGGTTTCTGGCCAATGCACCATGGGGGTGAGGTAAAACTGTAATTTGTGTTTTCCCAATGAAAGTACCTCACCGTCTTTTATTTCCTTCATATTATCAATAACGCCATAAAATCCTTCCACCATGGCCAAGGTTTTGGTATTCCCCACGATGGTCATTTCTGGATAATACTTCCGAATCATACGGATAGAACCCGAATGGTCGGGCTCCATGTGATTGATAATGAGGTAATCTATATTTCTTCCTTGAAGTTGTGATTGAATTTTATCTATAAAAACATCTCCAAAACTTATATCCACCGTGTCGACCAACGCCACTTTTTCATCCACAATTAAATATGCATTATATGAAACTCCTTGAGGAATGGGAATCATATTTTCAAATTTGTGCTTCTGGCGGTCGTTAACACCCACATATACAATGTCTTTTGTTATTTTCTGATTTTGAAACATCTAATCTTTTTGCTTAAATAAAATACTAATTGTTATACCTATAAACACTTATACCCTTGAGATAGTTTTGGGTACAAAGGTAAAACAATTTTTACAATTGCAGAAATCAATTGATAATGATATCAGTCAAAAAATGAAGCTTTATTCTCAAGGGTCTAATTCATAAGGATAAAGCTGCGTGGGTATTCTATTAGCGATATTCTTTAATTGAAAACCTTACTTTTCGGCAGATGTTTAATGGAAGAATTTCTGTACTTTTGCATTGAAATGAATAAACACAAGATAATTCATAATTGATAATTCATAGTTCATAATTGTTAGTTTATAATTGATAATTGGTTGATAGCCATACATTGTCAACTATCAACTGTCAACTATCAACTGATAACTGCTAACTGAAAAGATGATTGTTTGTATAGCTGAAAAGCCCAGTGTGGCGCGTGATATTGCTGAAGTGTTGGGTGCAAAAACTCGCATGGAGGGATATATTGAGGGGAATGGGTATCAGGTAACGTGGACTTTTGGTCATTTGTGCGGATTGCTGGAACCACATGAGTACACTCCGGATTGGAAACCGTGGGCTTTGAGCCATTTACCAATGATTCCGCAGCGATTTGGTATAAAAGTGATGGACAATGGGGGAATCCAAAAGCAATTCAAAATTATTGAAACTTTAATGGCAAAAGCCGATGAGGTGATTAATTGTGGTGATGCTGGCCAGGAAGGTGAATTGATTCAGCGTTGGGTAATGCAAAAAGCAATGTGCAAATGTCCTGTGAAGCGATTGTGGATATCTTCCTTGACAGAAGAGGCTATTCGTGAGGGTTTTACCAAGCTCAAAGACCAAAGCAAATACCAAACACTTTACGAGGCAGGACTTTCGCGCGCCATTGGTGATTGGCTCCTGGGAATGAATGCCACGCGACTTTATACGCTCAAATATGGCAAAAATCGTCAGGTACTTTCTATCGGTCGTGTACAAACTCCCACATTGGCATTGATAGTAAATCGCCAGCTGGAAATTGAAAACTTTAAGCCAGAAGCTTATTGGGAACTGAAAACCATATACCGAGAAACCATTTTTTCAGCTTCCAAAGGTCGATTTTCTAGCGTGGAGGAAGGTACGGCTTTTTTGGCTACCGTTCGTACTGCCGATTTTGTGGTTACAGATATTATTACCAAAAAAGGTAATGAATCGGCTCCGCGGTTGTTCGATTTGACTTCATTGCAGGTGGAATGCAACAAAAAGTTTGGCTATTCGGCCGACGAAACACTGAAAATTATTCAAAGTCTTTACGAAAAGAAAGTGACCACTTATCCACGTGTGGATACCACTTATTTAACAGATGATATTTACCCAAAAGTACCTGATATTCTGAAAGGTATAAAAGATTATGAGCCACTTACAAAGCCTTTGATGGGAATAAAACTTCCAAAAACAAAGAAGGTATTTGATAATGCAAAAGTGACCGATCACCATGCCATTATTCCGACAGGAATTCACCCAACTGCATTGACAGATACCGAAAGAGCTGTTTTTGATTTGGTGGCACGCAGATTCATTGCTAATTTTTATCCCGAATGCAAGATTTCAACTACCACCGTTTTGGGTGAAGTGGAAAGTATTGAATTTAAGGTGAATGGTAAACAGATTTTGGAACCTGGTTGGCGAGTTGTATTTGCAAAAGCAACTTCCGAGGATAAAGAAGAGGAGGATGAGGAACGGACTTTACCATTATTTGAAAAAGGCGAAAGTGGACCACACGAACCGACATTGGCAGAAAAATGGACTTCACCACCCAAGCCGCACACTGAGGCAACTTTATTGAGAGCCATGGAAACGGCTGGTAAACTGGTAGATAATGATGAACTTCGTGATGCGTTAAAAGAAAATGGAATCGGTCGTCCGTCAACGCGTGCTGCCATCATCGAAACGCTTTTCAAACGTGAATATATTCGCAAAGAAAAAAAGAATTTGATTGCCACCAATACTGGCGTAGAATTGATTCAGGTGATTCAAGAAGATTTATTGAAATCGGCAGAATTAACTGGTTTGTGGGAGAAAAAACTTCGTCAGGTAGAACGAGGTGAATATTCCGCCAAGGACTTCTTGGAAGAACTGAAAGCGATGGTGACATCTATTGTTTTTAATGTGAAAAGCGATAACCGTAGGGTGGGAGATAAGCCTGTTGAAGTGAAGAGCAACACGGATAGTTTAATTGGAACCGTTTGTCCGCTTTGTGGAAAAGGAACATTGTTGAAAGGAAATGCTGCCTACGGTTGCAGTGAATGGAAAAGTGGATGTACTTATCGGGTGGGAATTTGAAGATTAAAATTGGGTCTGAATTGGGTCTCGCGATTTCCATATCGCGTTTATATAATCTTATTTCCGCGATATGGAAATCGCAAGATCCGAATTTTAGCAAATCACAAATCTTACAATACAATTTTTGTCCTAAGGCTACCAGCTTGTATTATATAAGCTTGTTTGCGTGGCAAATCATTTATTTCTACTTTGTTGTAATTTGAATTGATACTTTTGACATGCTGTCCGAGCATGTTATAAACATTAATTATTTCGGCGGTTGAAGGTAGAATTACTGTAACAATACCATTATTGTCCACCACGGCTATCAGCGATTTGGCTTTTGCTTTATTTTCTAAAGTGCTTAGATTAACGGTATTAGAAAAATTGGTTATGTTCTCATATTTGACAGTTTTGTTTAAGTTCAAGAACCTATCGCTTGCTCGTACTTTATAGAAATAATCGCGATTGGATGCTGCATTCACAATCGTGTAGGTAGTATCATTTACCCACTGCTCCCGAGTATTATATTCTAAATTTTGAAAGAATGCAGCCGTTATATCGTCGATGGCAACTCCACCAGTGCCGGTATAAGACAGACGGAATTTGATGTAGTTTTTAGTTGCTTCAAATGTATAGCTTTTAGTTGCATTCAGCGTACTCACAACCCCAATTTTTTCAACATCATTCCAGGAAGTGCCATTCCATGCTTCAACAAAAATATTGCAATTTGTAGCGCCAAGAGCACGAATAAAGAATGATAATTTTTTCACGGGAATCAAGTATTTTTCTGTCTGAATCGAATCTCCGCTGTCATTAAACAAAATGGCGGGAACTGCTATTCCGCTGTAGATTGTTGAGGTTGTGGTGTCTTTTGCCGTTATCGTCCAGTCATTTGGTGCTTTCAATCCTTTGTCAAAGCCTTCTCTCAATATAGATTCTCCATCAGAAATATTATAAGTTGTTAGATAATAACCTGCTGCAAGTTTCCTGTTGCGAGTGGTATAAGGAACTATTGAAGTTGTGTCTAAAACACATACCCAATTTGCATTAAAGCTACTTATGGTTATGTCCGAAGCCTCCTTTGCGGTAGGTGGCACAACGTATACCCGCCGATTAGAAACGCCCGATAAACCTACCAATATAGTTTCAGCTTTATTCGATTTTAGCATTAAACTGTCTACGTGAATTTTGCTAAATGAAGGAATTATAGGATTGTAACGCACCATAATTTTTATGCTGCTAACAATAGAATCTTTAGGCGTTAAACTTAACGTTTTTGCCCAAGCCGTTTCGGGGTCTGTACCTTTTTTTAGTTCAAAATGCAGATTGTTTCGAAAAGATAAATCTATGTTTGAAATTAATCTTTTTCCACTAATGATAATGCTATCATATTTAGAGGGTGTACCTTGAACAGTAGTGAATTGAGGAATAGAAGTTGGCGCAAACATTATTGGTAGAATTCCTCCCCCCATTAATTTAAAGTTAATGCTGTCTGCTGTTTTTACTATGCTAGTAATATCTCGGTTGATACTTGCTCCCGCCCATGTAGTAGGAGTGAAGCTTCCACTAGTAAAAGCTGTTCCTGGCGTTGTGGATGAACCGCTAAGTGGCTGTAAATAAACACGCATGTGGCTGCTGGCAGTTTGTGTTGAACCAGAGTAGTTATTTGGTGTGTTTGCATTCCATGCTGATGAATTATAATCAATGTGCCAAATTAACATTCCTTCGGATGGTAAATATGTATCCCATCCTGTTTTTTTACGATATTCAACCATGAAGAATTCATTCGGATTCGGGTTACTGCCATTCAGATTGTGAGTGGTGGCAGAAAATAAAAATGCTTGATTTTCTGTATTTGCAGGTGGAGTTACGCCTTGATAAAGCGGTTTCAAGGTCAAATTAGAACCCACTTTTACTTGCTGTGGAGTCAAATATCCCAAAAAGAATCTGTCGTAAACTGAATAGGTTGGCGGTGTTCTGCCGCTATTATTGTATGCACCAGCATCCATAATATCCCAAGTTTCTAGGGTATATGTCTGGGTTCCAGATGTGTCATAATAATCGGGTAATCCAAGTACATGACCAAATTCATGACAAAAAGTACCAATGCCACACATATTACTGCCCGTCTTTCCTCTAAGTTCTGACGTGCAAGAGTAATCATTTACTTTTTTGCCATCAAAGCTAACTCCAGATGTGATGCCAGCAGAAGAAACACTCCAACGGTGCGGCCAAATTGTATTTGAAGCAGCACCTTCAGCCTCATTGTAACCAGCATAATACACAAATACATTGTCAACATATCCATCACCATCGGTATCATATTGTGTAAAATCGAGTCCAGCGGCTTTGGCTGCAGCACAAGCATCCACCACCATTTGGCCGGGGTTTGAATCTTGACCTGATGAATTATTTTGACCATAATAATTCAGATTTTGAGGTAAGGTAACTGGTCCAACCACATCAAAAGTAGGTGAAAACTTAGCATACGTACTTGCCATAAAATAATCTTTAGCCGACCCAGTTCCTCCGTTTGTGTTATATCCTTTATCATTTAGTAAACTGGTAAAAGCAGCTTGTGGTGTGGGAGTTACGAAGCTCTTATCCGAAAAATTTACTAAAATAACCAATGCTTTTGGAGTACCTATTTTTGGATAAGCTTTCAGTAGTACTGATTCAGGAGCAGCTGAACGTATTGACCTTTTTAATTGATTTTGCGCAGTGAAATTGATGTTTGGAGTAAGACCTTTAACGAAATTTATTTCACTTGACAACCGCTTTTCAATGTTGTGTGCTTTTGTTTTTGAGCTAACTAATAATCCTTTAGCATTTTTTTGAGCATAAGTCATTATATTATTAGTGTCAGGAACCAATGTATAGCCGTCCAAAGTAGTTTTATAATTGAAAAACTCGTCGCCATGCAAACGAATTGACAATTCAGTACCATCTGGTTGGGTAATTGTAATTGGGTAGGGTGTAGCAGGAACCGCAATGAGGCTTAAAACAGGGTATATCAATGCTAAAACAATAAGTATTAGAGTATGGAGTGTTTTCATAAACAAAAAATATTTTATTTGCAAAGATAATTATTATTTGAATACTGATTCAAGACATTTTCTATATTACACAGATAAAAAGATTATTTATACAGATAAACTTCCATATTACTTTTTGAAAATAAAATAGACTGCCAATACCAAGAATATAAAACCAACCAAATGATTCCATCTGAAAGTTTCGTTATTACAATAGTTCGGTAAAAAATAATTAGCATTTAAGCGGCAATAGTGCCGTATAA
>JBAXAD010000021.1:0-29512 GCA_037142715.1 Paludibacter sp.
GACCATGGCTGGCGCTGAAATGCTAATTTATCCAACCGCAATTGGCTGGGAAAGTACGGATACACACGAAGAAAAACAACGTCAAAAAGAAGCTTGGATGATTGCACAACGAGCACATGCCGTAGCCAATGGACTGCATGTAATTTCATGTAATAGAACTGGTTATGAACCTGACCCATCGGGTGTAACCAACGGCATTCAATTCTGGGGAAATAGTTTTGTGGCAGGACCGCAGGGTGAAATACTTTCGCATGCGTCAGATGATAAAGAAGAAAATCTAGTTATGGATATTGATTTAACGCGAACAGAAACAGTTCGTCGTATGTGGCCATTCTTCCGCGATAGAAGGATTGACGCGTTTGGTGATTTAACAAAAAGATGGAGAGAAGAATAATGAAATAATTATTGATGCAATAATGTGCTAATATTAAAACCGTCCGAAATATGATTTTTCGGACGGTTTTTTTCAAAAACGTTAAAACTATATTATTTCTTATTTTCACTCATTTGCATCATGCCCATCATTTGATTCACGGTTTTTTGCATTCCTTCTGTTGAACCATCCAAAAAGATAACATTACCCTTACCGGTTTCACCAAAATGTTTGATGGCTTCTGTCCACATACTGAACAACAAAAATGAAGCATCTAGGTCAGCATCAGTCATTTCCTTGGCAGCATGTGCCATACCTCTGGCCACTTCTTCGCGGAACAAAGCAATACCTTGACCACGTTGTTGTGCTGCCTCTTTTTCGGCCAATGCAGAAATTTTAATCGCATTTCCTTCAGCTTCAGCAGCTTTAGTACGGGTAATTAATAACGCTTGACCTTCATTTTCGGCAGCAGCTTTCAAGTTATTGGAAGCCACCACTCTCGACATAGACTTGATGATTTCTTCGTCAAAAGTAATGTCATTCAGTTGAATATCAATCATGTGAAAACCCCATTCCTGAAGTGTATCATCTAAATGTTTTTTCACTTCCATAATAATTTCAGTACGAAGTCCAAGGATTTCTGCTTGCTTTTTAGTGGCTACGAAACTACGAATAGTACCTTCGATAGTCCGAATTAACGCTTGCATAAAACTACGTTCGTCCACAAATTTAAAAGCAACATTCTTAATCATTTCTTCTGATTGATTCAACACAGAATAAAGCAACATGGCCTTAAAATAGACATTTGCTTGGTCTTGAGAAACAGCCTGAAACTCCAATTCTGCAGAACGATTTTGAATAGAAATCCGTTTGTACACAACTTCAATAAGCGGAATCTTGAAGTTAAGACCCGGCGCCATGATACGGCGATACTTTCCAAAAATTGTAATAACGGCCACATTGCCTTGATTGACAGTGACAAAACCAGAAGCGATAACTACTAGAGCTAAGACTACGATAATAATGAAAGGAATTGATTCCATTTGATTTTTGAATTATGTTTATAATTATAATTGATTAAAGGAGATAACGAACGTTACATTATATAGTATTTGTAAATCTATGTATTGAACAAATATTTAATTGTTGTGTAAAACGGATTATATTTCCCATTATTATTCTCTTTTTCAATCAAATATCCACTTACAAAATCAGTTAATTCTTGCAAAGATAAATGTTCATCTAGAAATGGTTCAACGGCTTTTTCCCTCATCTTATTCAATTTATCAATACCTAACCTAAGTTTCTCAATTGTAATAATTGCTGCATTATCCTTTTCAATTGCCGATTCTATATGTCCATCAAAAGTATATTTGAATTTTTTCTCACAGTCTGAATCAAGCGGAGAAATGAAACTTTCTTCTTCAAACCAATCATCTTTACTATTTCCGCAATGTCTAGGTTCCCCTTTTTTAAGCCTCCTTTGACATGAACATAACATATTTGAAAAATCTAAAGGATCAATGATTTCTTTTTCTTGTGGATTAAGATGTTCAATATGATAATCTTTTCCCGTTAATTCTCTCTCACAATAACAACAAATAAAGCCCTGCTCTTCTTTTAACGTTTTATAAACAGTACCTTTCACTTCACCGGATAAAACAGCAAATGTTGGAGTCCAATCATCATTTGCCTGATCTTTCCATTGAGTAAATTCTATTGGTTCTGACCTTTTTACAATACACTTCATTTTCCAAGAATTTCTTTACGCTTAATTAGTACTGTCGCTTTTACTAACTCTGGGTCATCTCCAATTATAGCTTGTAACTGGGTAATTTCAACCTTTGCGTCAACCAATTTATTATCTTGAATTAATTGAAATATATTGTGTAATAGTTTTTTCTCTTTACTCGGTCTTGCATCAACATCTAATAAGTCCTCAAGAATTCTATCAGTATTCATACCATAAGATTCTAGTGCTTTAGAATATGATAGTTCATTATTATCATTTTTAAGCAAGAATAAACATTCTGGATTGACTTGACTAATGACCTGTGGAGAATGTGTAGAAATGATAAACTGACAATTTGGGAAGACTTTAGTAAGCTGGGTGATAATTAACCTTTGCCAACTTGGATGTAAATGTAAATCAATTTCATCAATAAGAATAATTCCCTCACCATGAAGAGGTTCACTACTATTAGGGTTCGCTATTGCTAATCTACGTGCAATATCGCCAACTAGTGAAATTAAATTTTTTTCTCCATCTGAAAGTTGATCAATATTGAAAGTTTCTCCATTTTTGTCAATCAACATAATAGGTCGAGGGACTCTTGTCACTCTTAAATATGTGTATTCAGGTACAAACTGTTCAATTGCTTTAGTAACAGTTTTTAATTCTTTACCTTCACTTTTAAACGCATTTTTCTTTTGTTGAACTTCCTTTCTTATTATTTGCGTCAACGATATTGTTAATTCCTCATATTGTGGATTAAAATTAAACTGATTCTGCCTAATAAATGGAAAATATCTTCGAAGTTCTCTTTCCATATCTCTTTTAGCTTTATCACTCATCCACCAAAGACTGAGAATATTTGCTAAAATGAATGCTTCCCAAATAAACTGGATTACATTTTTATCAATTTCTTTTTCTTGAAAAACAGTTCTAAAGTTTCGAATAATTCTATCAATCACTTCTTCGTATCGCCCACCTTCTTCAATCAGATCATCGCTATATTCACGGCTGAACATTTCCATTTTATGAAACATATATTCAAGTTCATGGAATATCTGTTCATATTTGAAGTGAGCAGAAGAATGCATTCCTACTCTTTCAATTAAATTTGACAACTCATGAAAAAGAAAACGAGGCTCCTCATATATCATTTCATCATTTTCAAATCGTTTAATCAAATATCTATATTCATCCTTTTCAATAATAATTTCACTCTCTGATGATGTTTCAAGCATCAATTCAAGAAGCATTTTAACTTTACGTTTTATCCAACTTCTATTCTGTTGCATCCATTTCGTACGTGACATTGCTTCTTCATTCACTATATCATCTTGTAACCTAAACCATTCAAAAAATGATTGGTAATTTATTTTTCCACCTAAAGCATTATCATAAACATCTAATATATAAAGATTCTCTTTTCCTCTTATTTCTGGCATTGTTCTATCAACTACCCTTGCTACAGGGTAATATGCAATTATTGGAAGCTTTGCCTCATTTACCAATGATAACTGAAAACGAGTAGCCAATTCAGAAACTTCATTCAATTCAGACTTTTCAGAAGTATTAGTCCCTTTAGCTCCTTTAACTATTTTCCAATCGAATTCATTATCTTTTTCTCTTACTGTCATTTGAATAGAAGAAAAAAAAGTTTCATTTCTAATATCTGCTTCTAATATTATTTTTCCAGATGAATTCTGACGCTGTATTCTATTTACAAGCCAGGATAAAGAAATAGACGTAGCATCAAGAATTGTAGTTTTTCCTGAGCCATTTATGCCTACAAAAACATTAAGTTTCTCATTTAATTCTATTGAGAGATCCTTAATACCTCTAAAATTCACTATTTTTATAGACTTGAGTTTCATTTTATATGATAACAATTTAAATAAAGAAAGTTCAAAGATAATACAATTAGTCAAGTTTTCAAAGTTGCCTATTAGTTAGCAATCATATTCTGGATTAATTCATCACCTATTTTTTCTCCCACGCCAATATTGCCTTTTTGCATTCCAAACCCCAACGAAAACCTCCCAAACTGCCATCGGTTCGAATAACACGGTGGCACGGAATTATAAATCCAATCGGATTTGCACCTATAGCGGTACCAACTGCACGGGCAGCTTTTGGGCGACCTATTGCTTCGGCTATTTTGGCATAAGTAGTAGTTTCTCCAGCAGGAATTAGTTGTAACGCATTCCAAATTGAAATTTGAAAATCTGTTCCAATTGGATTTATCGCTGGATTTTTACCTTCATCAAAAATTTGACGTACCAATCGACCAGCTTTATCATCGTTTTGTTTAAAACTTACTTCCGAAAACCGTCTTTTTAAATCCATTAATCCACTCTCGCGGTCTTCAGGAAAGGTAAGTGAACAAATGCCATCGTTGGAAAAAGCAATACAACATTCGCCAAATGGAGTGGCATGAAAACCATAAGCTGGCTCGCTAGAAGGGGTTAAATAATGCATAATTCAAATTTAGAAATTAATGATTCAGACGCATTCCATGCAAATTATATTAAAGAAAATGCGTTTTCTAAACACTTTTCTTGGAAATAGTTAAGCGATGAATGTAGCTAACAAAAACTCAATTACATTTGCGCTCAAATTTACGCATAAAAACCTTTCATTGTGCTAAACATGACAAAAATAAATAAAAACTTAGCTGTTTTTTGGTTTCGACGCGACCTACGACTTGAAGATAATGCTGGATTGTTTCATGCTTTACAGTCAGGCTCACCCATTTTGCCACTTTTCATATTTGATACCGACATCCTTTCGCAATTGGATGGCAAACATGACCGCAGAGTAGACTTTATCCATCAAGCACTTACAAGTTTGCAAATTCAATTAGAAGCTTTAGGAAGTACGTTGTGCGTAAAAATTGGGAAACCGCTTGATATTTTCACTCAACTAGCTGAAGAATACGACATAACAGCTGTTTATACCAATCGTGATTATGAAAGTTCTGCTTTACAACGCGATAAAAATATAAAAGAATTTTTAGATTCAAAATCAATAAAGCTTCTCACTTTCAAGGACCAAGTTATTTTTGAAGCCAACGAAGTCCTGAAAAGTAATGGTGAGCCCTACACTATTTTTACGCCTTATTCCAAGATTTGGAAGCAAAATTTATCAGAGAAAAGTTATATATCATTTCCTTCTCAACAACTTATAAATCAGTTTGTAAAGGTAGAAAAAATGCCAATTCCTACCTTAGAAGAAATTGGATTCCAGAAAACGGACATGCAATTTATTCCTCCAACTGTGGATGAAAACATAATTGCGAGTTATGATGAAACCCGCAATTTACCTGCTGTGGAAGGAACTACGAGATTGAGTGTGCATTTGCGATTTGGAACTGTCAGCATCCGAAAATTAGTGGCTTTGGCACTAAAATTAAATGAGGTTTGGTTAAACGAATTGATTTGGCGTGAGTTCTTTATGAGCATTCTGGTGCATTTTCCTCATGTGGAAACAGGTGCATTCCGGCAGAAATACGAAGGAATTGCGTGGCGAAACAACGAAACAGAATTTGATGCATGGTGCAAAGGGAAAACTGGCTACCCGATAGTGGATGCCGGCATGCGTCAACTGAATGAAACGGGCTGGATGCACAATAGGGTGCGAATGGTAGTAGCCAGTTTTCTGACCAAGCATTTGCTTATCGATTGGCGCTGGGGCGAAGCATATTTTGCAAACAAACTTATTGACTATGAACTATCTGCCAACAATGGCAACTGGCAATGGGCAGCTGGTTGTGGCTGTGATGCAGCTCCTTACTTTCGCGTTTTTAATCCCTCGGAACAAACCAAACGCTTTGACCCTGATTTGAAATATATTCGACATTGGGTAAAAGAACTGGATAGTTTTGATTATCCACAACCGATCGTAGAACATAGCTTTGCAAGAAATAGGGCGCTGGAAGTATATAAAAAGGGGTTAAACGAGGTTTAATTACACTAGCCCCAAAGTCTCTATTTTCAAAACTTTATTGCTTTCAGAATAAACAAAGTCGGAAATATAAAAAATTTGTTTTGGTATTTCATATTTGCCTAATGTATTTTCCAATTCAATTTTCAGTAATGTATCTTTTTCAACACTGTAAGTATTTGATTCAATAACCAATACAATCTTATTTTCCAACAACTCGTCGGGAAGTGAAGTAATGAAATAGCTGGTGGGAATAATTCCTTCCAGCTTTTTTTCAACCTGTTCTGGATGAATTTTAATGCCACCAGTATTAATTACAGCATCTGCCCTCCCCAACCAACTAAATGATTTTGTGCCTATTAGCTCAACAATGTCATTTGTTTTAATTTCATCATCCAATAAATGGGAAGCGTTGATAATTAGACATTCACGCTCATCTTTATGAATACCAACACCATTAAGAACCGTAAAAAAGTCTGATTTCTCGACACCATTGAACCTACGTAAAGCAATGTGAGAGCAAGTTTCGGTCATTCCGTAGGTTTCGTAAAGTGCTGACGGAATTTCGTCTGCTAGTTTTTCGAGTTTGGCAGTAACTGGCCCGCCACCAACAATGATTTTTTGAACCAATTTTTGTTGCAAACTTTCTGTTGAATGAAAAAGTTGAAAAGGAGTAATGGCGGTGAAATTTATCGGTGTTTGGAGATGTAGAAACGGATTTGCACTTGGTTCAACAGTTATCAAATCAAAACCACCAACCAATGCTCGCACCAACATCATTTTCCCTGCAATATAGGAAGCTGGCAAGCAAAGCAAAGCCGTTTTGTTACCGGTCAATCCAAAAAATTTATTGGTCATTCGCGCTGAATTTCTCATGCTTGCTTTTGCCAATTGAATGCTTTTGGGCTTGCCTGTGGAGCCTGAAGTTTGAGCCAAAATATAGTCATTATCATCAAACCACTCTTTGAGGAAATAATAAATAGCATTTTGCCACGAATCTTTTGGTTCATTGGTAATGAGCAATTTCTCAAGATTTTTTTGAGAATAAATAACTCCGTTAAGTATGATGGTATTGTTATTCATTTTTGTCTTTCAAGGCTTGTTTTGCATTAATAGCCGATACCACTTTTCTTCCTGTGCGGGCTTCCAATTCCTCGCGCGCAACCCGAGCTACATTTCCACCTTGCTTGGCAACAGTAACGTTATCTTCAAACGTTTTAGGCGCTACGGCTTGCGAAATATCTTTTGTTGAAGCCTCTGCTAACATATTCAGGATTAACTCGGTATTGGTCATATTGTCGCGCAGATTTTCCTTTTTCAACCCTTTGAATTGCTTGTATTCCTTAGTCGATTTTTCAGACCAAGCTCGGGTAATTATATCGGTAAGTGTCGCAAATTGCATTCCTTCTTGCATACCGCGACTTTTCCATTCGTCTGTTAGTTCCTTTCGTATTTCAATGCTTTTTAGGCGTTGGTTAATCCAACTTTCGGAATATCCCAATTGAAGATATTGGGCCATAGCACGGTCGATGGTCAATTCTGGGTCTTGCATTTCGTCTAATCGCTCTACCGCAACTTGCGCAATCCATAGTTTAAATGGTTCCGCTTTCGGCGACGGAATGGATTGAATCAAGCGGAAAAGTTGCTCTGTATCAGCAACATCGGTCAAATAGAATTTTCCATCAGCTGATTGCATTTTCAGTTGACTACAATTTGTAGTCAACTGACTTCCTTCTTTCTTTAAGCGTAATTTTAATACGCTCCAATACTTGCGAGGATTAGGGCTATCAGTCAATATTTCAATTACATCAACAATTGAGAAATACCATTTTTCATTTTCGTCATCCCAAAGGGTACGAACTTTCTTTTCTTCGAAAATCTTGATTGCATTTTTTTGTGTCATAGTTTTGATATTGAAGGATTAAAGTCATTAATTATTCCACAAATATAGGTATAAAAGAATCAAACAGGAAATAAAAAAGCAAGAACTTATCAACAAAAAGAAGTTAATTATTAGCTAGATAAATGATTCAAATCGAACTTAAATCCCATTTATTTTCAGAACGATAATACAAATTTGCATTATCAATTTCGAGCGGCGAAGGAATATTATTATGATACAATTGCCCGGTTCCCAAACCTTGTGGAAGCTTTGAATTGAGCGTAAAAGTCCATTGTGCAATGGAATTCAATCCGATATTCGACTCCAAAGCAGAAGTAATCCACCAGTTGATATTGTGCTTTTCTGCCAATCGAATCCATTCTTCAGATGCTCCAAAACCGCCAATCAAACTTGGCTTTAGAATAATATAGGCGGGGTTAATTTTTGCAAGAACTATTTCTTTTTCAGACGATTTCACACCAATTAGTTCTTCGTCCAACACAATAGGAATGGGCGATTTTTGGCACAATTCAGCCATAGCTATCCACTGTTGTTGGCGTATGGGCTGTTCAATAGAATGTATATCGAAAACTGAGAGTTTGTTAAGTTTCTCAAGTGCCTCAGCAGGAGTAAAACCACCATTAGCATCGAGCCGAATTTCAATATCGGAAGGTGTAAATTGCTGTCGAATACCAGCGATAATTTCCATTTCACTATCAAAATCAATGGCTCCCACTTTTAGTTTAATGCAATGATAACCAGCTGCAATTTTTTCGTGTATTTGCTTTTGCATAAAAACTTTATCACCCATCCAAACCAAACCATTGATTGGAATTCCAGCTTTTCCTTCAGTAAATAAACTCGGGAAAAGCTGCTTTGAACCTTTGGCAGCCAAATCCAACAAAGCTGTTTCCAAACCGAAAGCTATCGAAGGATAAGCTGATAAATCAATAGAATTGGGGTCACAACCATCATTTAACAATCGACAAACTTCGTCCAGCTTCTGAGTATAAGTTGTTTCTGGGTCAATGCTTAAATTGGGAATAGTGGAACATTCGCCAATACCTCTAAAACCATCTTTTTCTAATATTAAAAAAGAAGACGGTTTGTGCAATAAAACCCCACGAGAAGTTCCGGCAGGGAATTTGAATTGGAGTTGGAGTGAACTATGTCGAGCAGTTAAGAAAGCCATGCGTTAACTGATTAGAATTTAAAATTCGGAGTTATTTTTTCCGTTTCTGGGAGTTGTTTTCAATAGGAACAATTGATTCTTCACGTTCAATAACAGCAGGTAATTTTTGTGGATTTTTAATTCGAAGTTGTTTATTCACGTTGAATCGTCCTTTAACAACTTCAATATCTTTTACTGCAACACCAAATTCACCTGATAAAAATCGAACCATATAATCAGTAGCTCTACCGCCCTGAGGGTCTTCACGAACACTAATTTTCAATTGATTTCCAAAAGGTTTTCCAATAGCATCACGCTTAGAATTTGGAGTACCAAGCACATTAAGTATCAACACATCACCATCCCAGGCATAAAACGATTTAACATCTCTTGGGTTATTGACTTCATGCTGAACATCCAAAGCTTCAAACTCTTTTTTTTGTTTCTTTTTTGCCATTGAATCATCCTTTTTCTACAAAAGCAGTCCAATCCCAAAAGTCAATGCAAAAACCAAACTTGCCATCGACAACCTCGGTAATTCAGGATACAATTGTTTTGCATCTTTATAGGTGAAAACTTTTTTCAGGTTCAAAAACAACAACGGAAAAGAAAGGAGAAAAAACCATTGCATTGGAGATTCATAATTTATCAAGGTGTAAATCACTGCCAAAACTGCTGCTCCAGCCACTAAAAACAAATGATAAAACGCAGCCTTATTTGTACCCATGTAAACAACGATGGTTAGTTTTCCTGCATTTTTATCAGCTTCGTAATCACGCATATTGTTCATATTCAACACGCCAGTACTCAAAAAACCAATTGCTGCAGCGGGTAATAGAATATCCCAACGAAAATCTTGAGTCTGCATAAAATAAGTTCCAATTACACCCACCAAGCCAAAGAAAATGAATACAAATAAGTCGCCCAAGCCTCGATAACCATACGGATTTTTGCCAACCGTGTATTTGATGGCTGCCGCGATGGCTGCCAAACCTAGCAATCCAAAAATCAATAAATTAGAAATATCCATTCCTTCAGTTCCCAAAAAAATGAGTGAAACGCCCGAAATGGCACACAAAATTCCGACTACAATCATTCCTAGTAACATGGTTTTAGCGTTTATTTCGCCCGACTGAACCATGCGTTTTGGCCCTATCCGTTCAGCAGTGTCTTTACCATTTACAAAATCGCCATAGTCATTTGCCATGTTCGAAAGGATTTGCAAAAGTACGGTTGTGACTACCACCAATCCAAATATCGACCATTGGAATTTACCTTCGGCAGCTGCCAAACAGGTACCAATAATGGTATTTGACAAAGCCAAAGGCAGCGTTTTAAGTCGAAAAGAATGAATCCAGGATTTTATTTTCATTGTAAAATAGAGAAACTGTCAAATAGTAAATAGTAAATGATAAAATGGTAAATGTTATGGCATTTTAGGAAATTTCGAAAAATCTGGTTTGCGTTTTTCCAGGAATGCATCTTTACCTTCGTGCGCCTCTTCCGTCATGTAATACAGCATGGTTGCATTTCCTGCAAGCTCCTGAATTCCAGCTTGTCCGTCCAATTCTGCATTCAATCCAGCCTTAATCATACGCAGTGCAAGCGGACTGTGTTCCATCATTTTCTGACACCATTCTACGGTTTCATCTTCCAATTTGTCGAATGGGACAACGGCATTTACCAAGCCCATTTCCAACGCCTCGGCAGCTGAATACTGTTTGCAAAGAAACCATATTTCACGGGCTTTTTTCTGACCAACAACACGTGCCAAATACGAAGACCCAAACCCGGCATCGAAGCTACCAACTTTTGGTCCAGTTTGTCCGAAAATGGCATTTTCGGAAGCAATAGAAAGGTCACAAACGACATGTAAAACGTGTCCACCACCAATAGCAAAACCGTTTACCATAGCCACAACTGGTTTTGGAAGACTACGAATCAATTTCTGTAAGTCAAGCACATTCAAGCGTGGAACGCCATCTTTGCCAATATATCCACCAATTTGTTTTGCGTTAATGTCACCTCCACTACAGAATGCTTTGTCGCCTTCGCCAGTCAAAATTACAGTCGCAATTTCCTGACTATCGCGGCAGAAAACCATACATTCAATGATTTCCTTAATCGTGTCGGGCGTAAATGCGTTGCGATAACGCGGACGATTGATGGTAATTTTTGCTATTCCTTCGAAATAGTCAAACTTAATTTCTTCAAATTTTTTAATTTCTGTCCAGTTTCTCATTGTAGATAAAAAAGAACCCCTAGCCCCTAAAGGGGGATAAGAGAAGTTAGTATTATATTTTAAAATCAGATTAAAGTGAATAGCAAAAATAAGTATGACGAACTTGCATAATTCCCCTTTAGGGGTTAGGGGTTCTCTACTTTATCGTCACCAAGGTTGCTCCAAAACCATATTCCCTAAATGAAGCATCCTGAAAATAATAGGTTTTATAGCGCGTTTTCAACTGTTTTTCAATTTCGCTGCGCAACACACCTTCGCCTTTTCCGTGAATGAAAACGATTTTTTGACCTTTGCGATTTTTGTTTTCTTCTAGTACTGCATGAAATTTATCTAACTGGCATTGCAACATTTCTCCATTGCTCAAACCCGTTGTTGAGTCCAGCAATTCGTTGATATGCAGGTCTATTTCTATGATTTCATCTACTTGAGGACGTTTCACAATTCTTGGTCTTAGAGTTTCTTCTTTTTGAAACATGGCTTTTTTAATTTCTTCTGGAGAAATTTCCAATAATTGTTGCGTTTCCTTTTCGGTAGTTATATCCACCAACATGGCTGGTTCGTCGAAGTAATCATTTTCCGTAAAGCTGTGAAGCTTGTAGAATTTCACCGAATTTATTTTTAGATTCACATCTACTGTTGCTTGAGGTGTATAACTTTTTGCTTTTTTGAATGGCAACAATTGAACTCGCAATCGTTCCCAAGCACTCAATTCCTCTTTGGTGATTTCCGCCAACAATTCTTGCGTGTTGGGCTCAATAGTTCCGTTGGAAATGCTTTTCCAAATATCGTTTTCGTTGTTTATTATGTTGTAATTCACGTAGTAATTACTGTCGTTTACCAAATAGCACTCATAAGCAGTAGTCTGCATTTGCTTAATATCTATTGGAAAAAATGCCAATAAAGCAGTTAACTTTTCACCTTCCGGGGTTTCTGTAATAGGTTCAACGTTTCGCGTTTCGGGCTCTGGGTTTCGGGTTTCGGGTTCTTGGATTTGAACAGTTGTAGTTTTTGGTTTTGAGCTAAAGTCTTTTACAGGGAAATTTGTGTCTTTATTTATGGCAACTATTACCAAACATTCACGCTCAAAAACTGGAACTTCAAAGCCATCTTCATCTTCAACGTACACCATTTTTTTGCTTTCATCCACTCGGGTTACTATTCCACCGCCTACTGCATTCAGAAAACGCACTGTATCTCCTTTTTTTATCATGATTTTATTGTTGAATCGTTATGTTTGTTCCCATTGTTTGCAAAAAACTGCAAATTTGGGATTACAAAGATAGAACAAATTCAGCTAATCATCGATTTTTGTGCAGAAACGATAACCAATACCCGATTCGGTAAGGATAAATTTGGGATTGTTGGGATTTGGTTCTATTTTCTTACGCAATTGTCCAACAAAAACACGTAAATATTGTGACTGTTGCGTATATCCGGGACCCCAAATACTGCGTAAAATATACTGATGGGTTAGTACTCTCCCATCATTTTTTGCAAGTAATGTCAGTAAGGAATATTCAGTAGCGGTAAGTTTTAAAGGCTCATTATCAAGAGTAACAGTTCTTGATGTCAAGTCAATCACTAGATTGTCGAATTCAAGTTTCTGAACTTGCGTAACATTCTGTGTTTGACGTAAGGCTGTACGGATACGAGCTAGCAATTCACCCGTTCTGAATGGTTTTGTTAGATAATCATTCGCTCCGTTGTCCAATGCTTTCACAATATCTTCTTCCGAACTTCGCACGGAAAGAATAAGGATGGCTCCCAAATACCATTCACGTAATTTCTGCAGAACGATTTGTCCATCCTCGTCGGGCAAACCCAAATCCAGTACTATCAAATCCGGCGGATGAACGACCGCCATGGTAATACCTTCACGAGCAGTGGAAGCCAAAAGTGTATGATAATCATTACTATTCAAAGTAATTTCGAGCAGTTTGCGAATCTGAACTTCATCATCAATTATCAATATGTTCGTCTTTGAATCCATATTTGTTGCATTTAATTATTTAAAACAGCACTACTAAATTCGTTATAATCATCAAGTTTTAAAACCTCAACAGGGATTTCAAGCGTGAATTTTGCTCCGTGAGGAATATTATTTTCCACTTTCACTTTACCACCATGTGCTTCCACAAAACCTTTTACAATGGATAATCCCAGCCCTGTTCCACCAGTAGTTTTGGCCGACGAACGATAAAACTTGCTAAATAATGATTTCAATTCCTCCTCAGAAAATCCTTTTCCATTGTCTGAAATGGTGATTATCAACTTATCATTTATGTAATTCGCAGTAATTTTTATTGTAGAATTCGCTGACGTGTACAATGTTTCGTTGTGTATCAAATTAAATAATGCTTGCTCAATCAGACCAAAATCTAAATTTATAATTGGGAAATTTTCTTGAATTTCAATTTGCAGATTGTGAGATGAAAGTTCCTCTTTCAAGCTACTTATCGGCTTATTTATCAATTCACTAATTTCGCACCAATCGGGTTTTATCTTCAACATTCCCGATTCCAGTCGTTGCATATTCAACAAATTATCAATCAATCGGTTCAATCGAAAAGCTGCAATCGAAATTTCATCAACCAGCTTCGATTTATCAGTTTCGGTGATGTTTGAATTCTTGTGCAGCAAATTATCTGAAGCACCCACAATGGTGGCAATTGGCGTGCGCAACTCATGCGACAATGAATCGAAGAGCGTTTTGTAAAGCTTTATGGTATTTTGACGTTCCTCTTTTAGCAATTCGAGTTTTTCCATTCCTCTAACTTTCGAAGTTAAAACGCCATTAATCAATGCAATAATGAAATACATCATTAACATCAATACATCTTCAGAGTTTTGAACGTGAAAAGTAAAGTGTGGAGGAATAAAAAAATAATCCCAAATCAGCGCACTTAAAGTTGCTGCGGCTAATACTGGATAAAGGGTGAAAAATATAGCCAAAAACGATACTGTAGCCATTAAAAGCAATGCTACCGAACGATAACCAATCAGATTGGAAAGTGAATAACAAGCTACTGAGACAATGATTGTCACAAAAATGCTTATGACAAATTGATTTCTAGGGTTCTGATTGAAGTATTTAATATTCATAATTAATAAACGACTAGCCAATAAACTTTAATGCGATTAAATCCGCTCAAAATTAAACATTTTGAACGGATTTCATTCACTTATAAGTATTTATTCTCATTCAAAAAAAATACTTAACAAATCACAACCTTACCTTTGTTTGATTTTCAATAATTAGCTTTTCATTCTCAAGCAAACTTACTAATTCATTGATACAAAAATCATAAGCCATAATTTTACCAGTTTGAATGTCCTCTGTTGATGCACTATCTTTGAAGGACATATTTTCAATGGCTCTAAAACATTGCGTTCTTTCAATTTCAAGACGCATAATCAGACTGTCAATTAACTTTTTCATAGTGCTCATTTATTTATAATGATTAACTTGCAAAGCTTTTCTCAATGAAATAGGAATAATAATAGTGGTTAGTCCCAATTTATACAATCTTCGTTGAATAGAGAAAATGGTATAATTATGTAAAATCCTAGAAGCTCGATATGTTCCTCCAAACACCAACTGACCACCAATAAAAGTTGTATTCTGGTATTTATCAACCACTTCAGGCACAATTTTAATTACTTCTTCTGCCACATCTGTACCAATACTGTAACGGTATTCTGCATTATAACCCAATTGTTTGATTAAATATACATATTTACTCAAGTCCTGTTGAATATTTTCAGTTATTGTTTCCACAACGGCTTCGTGGTGAAAACTATCAGAATCTACAATTCCGACCTGAATAAACACAAAGTTTTGGTAAACATCTTTGAACTTGCTCAAAATCTTAAACAACGAATATAAACCAACACCGCTATATCCATTTACAAGAATTACTGCTGTCATGTCGTTATAATCAACTTCAGTATTAGAAGCTTTTCGTGAATGATTTTTATTGAGTTCAGCTATTGTTTCAGGCATTTTTGAATTCATAATAGTCTGAATACGAACCACTTCCTTACCAATATGATTGTAATGTTGCTTTATATACACCGACATACCCACCAAAGCACCAGTGATTAGGATAGTAATCCAGCCTCCTTCATCAAACTTGATAATTATTACGGTAAATAAAATAAAGGTGGTAAGTAAAAATCCAGTCCCATTTATTAATAGTTTACGCAACCATTTCTTGTCAGTTTTCCGTTCGTTTATCCAATGTTTCACCATTCCAAATTGGGATAACGAAAAGGTAATAAACACATTAATACTATAAAGCACCACCAAAAATGCCACGGAAGCTTTCGAAGTCCAGATAACTACATAAGCCGCAACGCCCATTATCAAAATGCCGTTTTGAGAAACCAACCTATCGCTCAACATACTAAAACGACGTGGCAACCACGAATCGTGCGCCATATTTGCCATTACACGTGGGCCGTCCAAGAATCCTGTTTGTGCAGCCACAAAAAGCAAAGTAGCTTCTGAAATTAGCGTTACATAAAGAAAAGTCTGACCAAAAATTGGATTCCAAGTAGCTATTGCACTATTGATTAAGACCGCATTCATTGTTTTTCCAGGTTGAATGTGAACACCGAAAAGGAAGTAAGAAACTATCAATCCAAGTACAGCTGCCGATAATGAAATGGCCAGCAAGCGCATGGTTTTTATAGCGGTTTTTACACGTGGTTCACGCAAGTTGGGTATTCCATTACTCACCGCTTCAATACCGGTATAAGTTCCTGCACCCATACTGTATGCCTTCATTATCAGAAATATAGTTCCATAAATCCCCAAAGAATGAACGGTGCTACCAAACTCAGCTCCAGTTTGAATGGCTACCGATTTTAATTGTGTGGCATGTGTAGTAAATGCATAGCCAATAAGGAAAATGTGCGAAATGATAAATATCACAAATATTGGTGTCAGGGCAGTTACCGATTCCTTTACACCCCTCAGATTCAATATAGTAAGAACAATCAGAATTGAAAGTGCAAAAGCAATTTTATAATCGTGATATTGAATGGGCAAGAAACTAAAAATGGCATCAGCGCCGCTCGAAACCGAAATTGCAATTGTCAACACATAATCGATAAGCAATGCAGAACCCGAAATCATTCCCACATTTGGAGAAATTAATCGACTGGCTACCAGATATCCACCACCACCATGAGGAAATAGACGGATGATTTGAGAATAACTGGTGCTGATAATAAATATCGTTACCATGGTTATTAACCCAACGATAATTGAGAGATTAACATGGACACCCAGCGTTTTATAAATTTCTTCGGGACCATAACACGAAGAGGAAAGGGCATCTGAACCAAGTCCTACCCACGCTAGAAACACAATCAAAGAAATCTGTCGAAAAGTACTGCTATCCTGCAAATCCCGAGGATTTCCAATAACAGTATTTTTTACTTTACCAATAACATTAGTCATAAATTTTTACCTTAAAATTGAACCTAAATATTTCGTTGCAAAGTTCCGACATATTTTATAAATCTGGTATAAAGATGTATTTGCTATGTATAAAGATTTTATAAAGATTTATGCTGTAAAACATGTTTTTGCACTAAAAAGGAACAAAAGCAAGTGTTTTTACTTGATGATTACAATTATATTGTAATTTTGCAGTCCTTTTAAACATTGCAACCCAAGGTGAACAAAACAAACGAAACCCAACCCATATTTATAGATAGCTTCGATTATCCACTTCCCAATGAGCGAATAGCCAAGTTTCCATTGCAACGTCGGGATGATTCCAAATTGTTGCTCTACAAGAATAGAACAATTTCCGAAAGCAAATTCTCCAACATTGCCGAATTTTTGCCAGAAAATTGCTTGTTGGTTTATAACAATACGCGGGTTATTCAGGCAAGATTGATTTTTTATAAATCTACCGGAGCTCGCATCGAAGTATTTTGTTTGGAGCCAGTTACACCTGTTGATTATGCTCTTTCGTTAGGTTCTACGGATGAATGTGTGTGGAAATGCATGGTGGGAAATCTTAATAAATGGAAAGAAGGAAAGTTAAGCAAAACCATTGAAATAGATGGAAAAACCTGTACCATTAACGTTGAACTTCTAAAAACGGAGGGAAACACGCACGATATCCACTTTAGCTGGGACAATCCGAACGTGCTTTTTGGTGACATATTGGAAAATGCTGGTGAACTGCCCATTCCACCCTATTTACACAGAAAAACCGAGGAGAGCGACCTTACGACTTATCAAACCGTTTATTCCAAAATAAAAGGTTCGGTGGCAGCTCCAACGGCAGGATTGCATTTTACGCCCGAAGTTTTTGAAAGTTTGAAAGCCAAAAACATTGAAATTGATGAGCTGACTTTACACGTGGGAGCGGGAACTTTTCAGCCTGTAAAAACGGAAACGATTGACGAACATCACATGCATACCGAGGTGATTTCGGTGCATAAATCTACCATCGAGCACTTAATGAGCAAGATAGGAAATATCATTGCGGTGGGTACAACCTCGGTTCGAACCTTGGAAAGCTTGTATTATATAGGTCTGCAACTTCAACAGAAAGCAACAATTATAAATTTCAAAGTTACTCAATGGATGCCTTATGAAAATTCTACTGAGATATCCACAGAGAATGCGTTACAAAATATTCTTGATTATTTGGAGAAAAACAGCTTGACGACTTTGCATGCTTCTACTCAAATAATGATTAAGCCTGGTTATAAATTTCACTTGGTCAATGGTATCATTACCAACTTTCACCAACCGAAAAGCACCTTGTTGTTATTGGTTTCAGCTTTTGTAGACAGTAATTGGATGGAAATTTACGATTATGCGTTGGCAAACGATTTCCGTTTCCTAAGTTATGGAGATAGTTCCCTGTTATTGAAATAGTATAATGGTATTTTTTCGAGCTACATTGATTTATTTTATTACATTTCGCATCCCATTTTAGCGAATTTAAAAGGTTTTTTTGTATCTTTGTAACCATTTTGATTTTTGAATAGCCAGTTTCCTTGAGCTTTTCAAATTATAAATTGAAACGTATTTGATTTATTTATAACTTGTAATAAGTATTATTCGATGAATGAATTTAAAATTGCAGTAATTGGTTTAGGATATGTGGGTTTGCCGCTCGCTATTGAGTTTGGAAAAAAATACAAAGTGCTTGGATTTGACATCAACAAATCACGTGTTTCTGAATTGCAAAAAGGTTTTGACCATACGTTGGAAGCCGACTTGGATGGAATGCTCGAAGCAACCAGTCTTAGAAACCTAAATACAGAATCCGGACTTTCATTTTCGTCTAATGAGGCAGATTTAAAAGATTACAATACTTATATTGTTACTGTTCCAACGCCAATCAATCAATTCAACATGCCCGATTTAACGCCACTTTTCAAGGCGTCGGAAATGTTGGGCCACGTGATTAGCAAAAATGATATTGTCATCTACGAATCAACCACTTACCCTGGATGTACAGAAGAGGACTGTGTGCCTGTCATCGAAAAGCATTCGGGTTTAGTTTTCAATACCGATTTCTTCGCCGGCTACAGTCCAGAACGGATCAACCCTGGCGACAAAGTAAATACGCTCACCAAAATAATGAAAGTAACTTCTGGTTCAACACCCGAAATTGCAGACCGCGTGAATAGTCTTTACGCCTCCATAATTACTGCTGGAACACACAAAGCACCAAGCATTAAAGTGGCAGAAGCTTCCAAAATCATTGAAAATGCACAACGCGACGTGAACATTTCGTTTGTAAACGAATTGGCTTTAATTTTCGACAAAGTGGGCATTGACACCAACGATGTGCTGGATGCAGCTGGAACAAAATGGAATTTCCTTAAATACCGTCCTGGATTGGTGGGCGGTCATTGCATAAGCGTAGACCCATATTATTTGGCTAGTAAAGCTGAATCTTTGGGTTATGTGCCGCAGGTAATTCTTTCGGGTCGACATGTCAATAACAGCATTGCTCCATTTATTGCCAATAAAGTTTTGAAGTTGATGATTCATAAAAATCACACCATCAAAGGTTCAAAAGTATTGATACTTGGTGTTACTTTCAAAGAAAATTGCCCCGACATACGCAACACCAAAGTAATTGACATTTACCATGAACTAACTGAATTTGGATTAAAGGTTGATATTTATGACCCTTGGGCTTCGGCTGAGGAGGTGAAACATGAGTATAGTGTGGATATTATTTCAGAATTAGACAAATCAAAAAAATACCAAGCGGTGTTACTTGCCGTATCGCATGATGAGTTTAAAGATTTAGATTTTGAACATTACAATAAAAGTGGAGCAGTTGTATTTGATGCTAAAGCAGTGGTGGACAGACGTTGGGTAGACGGAAGGTTGTAGACAAAAACATTTTTAGTCTCTAAGCTTGGATTTCAAAAATCAAACAGGTCGGTTCTCACGAATCGACCTGTTTTGGCATTATCACAAACACTACTTTAAATATAATTTCTCTAATTCCTTTTCTCTAAAAAAAACTCCTCAAACGATAAAATAAATCATAAGAGGAGTTTTTTCACAAACACAAAACTCATTTTTCTGGTTAAGGTAATATATTCTTTACAAACTAATCTTTTTCTGAAATGAAATCTACGAAAATAAAATCGAAGAATTTGTTTGTTAATACAAAATTAAAGTGGACAGAAAAAAATTTCACTATTCCTTCATATCGCATATTTTGTTTCACGGTGCAAAGTAACAACAAGTTTGTGACAGCTTTTGACACAAAAAATAAAAACTGAAAGTTTAACTATAATTTATAGTTAAACTTTCAGTTTTTAGATGAAATTTGAAGTTGAAATCTATTCCACGCCCATTTTTTTATTAATTCTTTTGATTCTTTCCAAAATAAAGGCTTTAAAATCTGGTGAATCTACAATTTCAATATCTTCTATAAGACCCATAACGAAACGGGCAACCCCATTGTAGGTACATACTTTTGTGTCGAGCAACCATTCATTGTCGGATATTTTTTTTATGTCGCGATGTGCCAATGGATATTCTTCGGTTAGTAAACTTGCAGACCTCAATCCCATTTTCAGTTTCAATGGAAAAACTTGTTTGCTATTTAGCCTGAAAATATCGATGTATCCAGATTGATGATTATTCTGGTCATTCCACTTTTCTTCAAGCACATCCACAATTCCAATACGTGAGACTTTAAATAATTTATTCATTCTTTCTTCGGCACAAAAACACCAAACTTGCACGTAATTGGTGGTAAACTCAAAGGGTTCCACTACTCTATCACGAATATCTTTGCCATGTGCCGAAGAATAATTTCTTAAAATGACCTGTTGATTATTTTGAATTGCAAATACCAATGCTTCCACGTTTTGTGCAATTTTACGGCTTACAATGGTTTCGGTAAGAATTTTATAATCATAAACCGTGTACAATTTCTTTTTCAGATTTTGCTTCATCAAATTATTCTCATCAATGCTTTCGATGGCACATTTAAGAATGTAAGATTCCTCTTCAGTAAAATGAACTAACTGGCTAATGTCCTTAAAATAAGACGATGTTCTGTCAAGTCTTATAAATTGTCCTTCCTTTTTTATCACAAAACCAGCTTCGCGAAAAGTATCGATATAGCGATAAATGGTTCGCACCGACATTTTCAATTTACTTGAAATTTGACTGACCGAAAATGAATTATTGTCAGTAAGAATTTGCATTAATCGGAGCAGTCGCTCAACTTTTGGTTGATCCATAGTGGTTGATTTTGATTGGTTTTGCTATTCATTAATGCTCCAAAGATAGTGAAAAGAAATAAACTGTTAATACATTTCGATATAATATTTAAAATTTAATTGCAATTCTATTTTTCGCACTAAAAAAAATAGCCAACCGCAACAAGTACGATTGACTATTTTTTTACTAATTAGATTTTAAAACCTATTTTATGGCTTCAAAAGCTTGTTCAATGTCCGCTTTGATGTCAAGTATGTTTTCGATACCTACCGAGATACGCAACAAACCTGGAAATACTCCGGCCGAGATTTTATCTTCGGGCGACAATTGTTCGTGAGTAGTGGCTGCAGGGTGAATAATCAACGATTTTGCATCACCAACATTTGCAAGGTGGCTAATCAATTTCAAGTTGTTTATTAACCCATCGGCTTTTTCGGCATCGCCTTTCAGTTTGAATGAAAGCACGCCACCAAAACCATTTTTCAGGTATTTTTTAGCCAAATCGTGATAAGGGCTGCTTGCCAATCCAGGGTAGTTTACATACTCTACTGCTGGATGTTTTTCCAACCAGGTAGCCAGTGCCAATGCATTTTCCACGTGACGTTCCATGCGCAAAGAAAGCGTTTCCAAACCTTGCAATAACAAGAAAGAGTTGAACGGGCTCACTGCATTACCCCAGTCGCGAAGTCCTTCTACGCGCGCACGAATGTTGAAAGCAATGTTTCCAAAAGGACCGTCGGTGCCAAACACATCCCAAAATACCAATCCGTGATAACTATCTGAAGGCTCTGTAAATGCAGGGAATTTGCCATTGCCCCAGTTAAATTTTCCACCGTCAACAATTACACCACCCAATGAAGTTCCGTGTCCGCCAATCCATTTGGTAGCACTTTCTACCACCACGCTTGCGCCATGTTCCAACGGACGGAAAAGGTATCCGCCAGCTCCGAAAGTATTGTCAACAATAAGTGGAATACCGTGTTTGTCAGCAACCGCAGCGATGGCTTCGAAGTCTGGAATGTTCAAATCGGGGTTTCCGATGGTTTCCAGATATAGCAATTTTGTGTTGGCATCAATCAATTTTTCGAATTCGGCCGGAGCATCGGTTGGGGTGAATTTTACGTCCACACCCAAGCGTTTAAATTGGTTTTTGAACTGGTTGTAAGTTCCGCCGTACAAGTGCGAAGTAGAAACAAAATTGTCGCCAGCTTGTACGATGTTGTTGATAGCCAAAAATTGAGCCGATTGTCCCGAAGAGGTTGCCAAAGCGGTAACTCCACCTTCCAATACAGCAATACGTTTTTCGAAAACATCAGTTGTTGGGTTCATCAATCGAGTATAGATATTACCAAATTTGCGCAATGCAAAAAGGTCGGCACCATCCGCCGCATCGTCAAAAACGTATGAGCTTGTTTGATAAATCGGTACTGCACGGGCTTTTGTGGTTCCGTCAACTACCTGTCCTGCGTGTACTTGTAAAGTTTCAAATTTTAAATCAGCCATGATATGTATTTTTATTTTAATCAACTATTCCAAAGTTTTGAACTTTGGAATAGTTGAAGGAGGTGTTTTTTAGTTTTGTTTGAAAGTCTTCAATTATAAATTATGCATTATCAATTATGAATTATAAAGGATATTCGTCAAACGCATAAAGCAAAGTTGACAAATAACGTTCGCCGGTGTCAGGCAATAAAACCACGATGTTTTTACCTTTATTTTCGGGACGCAAAGCCACTTGAGTAGCTGCATAAGTGGCTGCACCGCAAGAAATTCCTACCAACATACCTTCTTCTTTTGCCAATTGACGGGCAGTAAGAATGGCTTGGTCATTTGTAACCTGAAGCACTTCATCAACCACTGCTGGATTGTAATTTTTCGGAATAAATCCAGCACCAATACCTTGAATTTTGTGAGGTCCAGGATTTCCGCCAGAGATAACCGGAGAATCTGCTGGTTCCACAGCAATGATTTGAATGTTCGGATTGTGCGCTTTCAATGCTGCACCTACGCCACTAATGGTACCGCCTGTACCCACACCAGCAACAAAAATATCCACTTTACCGTCGGTATCGTTCCAGATTTCTTCGCCTGTAGTAAGTTTGTGAACGTTTGGATTTGAAGCATTTTCAAATTGTTGTGGCAAGAATGAATTTGGGTTTTCGGCGTGCAGTTCTTGAGCACGTGCAATTGCACCTTTCATACCTGTTGCGCCTGGAGTCAACACAAGGTTGGCACCAAATGCTTTGAGCAAGTTGCGACGTTCCACGCTCATGGTTTCGGGCATGGTAAGCGTTAATTTGTAGCCTTTTACAGCCGATACCATTGCCAAACCGATACCTGTGTTTCCACTGGTTGGTTCAATAATTTCAATGCCAGGTTTTAGAATACCAGCTTTTTCGGCATCTTCAATCATGGCCAGGGCAATACGTTCTTTAACGCAACCTGCTGGATTGAACAATTCTAACTTAACAATTAGATTAGCTACTACGCCTTTATTAACAGCATAATTTGAAAGTTGAACCAATGGCGTATTACCAATAAGTTCGTTGATGTTTTTTGCAATTTTTGCCATGACTATAATTTTTTATGGGTTTGTTTATTTTTATGATGCAAAGATACTGCTGTTTTAAGTATCCCACAATAACATTGATAGGGCATTTTATATACCATAAAGATGGGATAATCTACACCTCACTCAACTCCAACCACCTCATTGTTTTTTCGTCAATTAGGTCGCCCAGCTCTCCAAAACGGTGTGACGCTTTGACTATCTCATCACTCGATAAAATCCCCGAGGCAAGTTTACTTTCTATCCTCACTTTTTCGGCTTCTAGTTTTGGAATGTCTATTTCCAATGCTTCAAACTCTTTTTTTTCATTGAAAGTCAACTTCTTAGTTTTTACATTTACCTCCACTTTTGCTTCCACCACTACGGGTTTTGCATTGGTTGCTTTTGCCAATTTTGCTTCCGCTTTCTTGTCCTCTTTTTCTTGCTCTTCCAATAATTCGTTCCATTCGCGGAAGTCGGTGTAGTTGCCCGGGAAATCTTTCAGTTCGGCATCGCCCTTGAAAACCATCAAGTGATCCACCACTTTATCCATAAAATAGCGGTCGTGGCTTACCACAATCACGCATCCCTTGAACGATTGCAGGTATTCTTCCAGTACATTTAGGGTCACAATGTCCAAATCGTTGGTTGGCTCATCCAGCACCAAAAAGTTGGGGTTGCGCATCAACACAGTGCAAAGGTGCAGTCTCCGTTTTTCGCCACCACTGAGCTTGTACACGTAATTTCGTTGCGTTTCGGGCGTAAACAGAAAGTATTGCAAAAACTGCGAAGCCGACATTTTCTTGCCATTTCCCAAATCCACCTCCTCGGCAATGTCCTGCACCACATCCAGCACCTTCATTTGCTCGTCGAACGCCAGCCCATCCTGACTGTAATAACCGAACACAACGGTTTCGCCGACATCAAATGAACCGCTATCGGGTTTCACTTCGCCCAACAACATTTTCAGGAAGGTCGATTTTCCGGTTCCGTTCTTACCCACGATACCCATTTTTTCATAGCGGGCAAAGTTGTAATAAAAATTGTCCAGAATTTTCAAGTCGCCATACGCCTTTGTAACATATTTTGCTTCAAAAATCTTAGAGCCGAGGTAGCTGGCTTTCACATCCAATTGTACCGCGCTATTGTTGCGTCGCTGTTTGGCACGTTCCTCAATATCGTAAAAACTTTCGGTACGCGATTTCGATTTATGTGTGCGTGCCTGCGGTTGACGGCGCATCCAGTCCAGTTCTTTCTTGTATAAATTGACGGTACGCTCGCTTTCCGAATTCCAGTTCTCGATGCGTTCTTGTCTTTTTTCTAAATAATAGGAGTAATTACCGTTGTATTGAAACAGCCCTTGATGGTCAATTTCGTAGATATTGGTACAAACACGGTCGAGGAAATAACGGTCGTGCGTCACCATTAACAATGCCATGGAGGAACGTTTCAGAAAATCTTCCAGCCATTCAATCATTTCAAGGTCGAGGTGATTGGTAGGTTCATCGAGTATCAGCAAATCCGGTTCACCAATTAGCACGTTGGCCAGAGCAACACGTTTTAATTGACCGCCCGAAAGCTTCCCTATTTGTTGTTCGTAGTCATTAATCTTTAGCTTACCCAAAATTTGCTTGATACGCGTTTCGTAATCCCACGCTTTGTGCAAATCCATGTTGGCAAGTATCTCGTCCAAGCCAGAATGATTGTCCGACAACATGCAATGCTCGTAGGCAGCAATGGTGCGAACGGCTTCATTATCAGATTGCAAACAAGCATCCAGCACCGAAAGCTCTTTAGGAAAATCGGGATCCTGATTCAAATAACCAATGCGCAAATCACGTCGAAAAGTGATGTTTCCGCCGTTGTGGTCTTCTATTCCCGCTATAATGTTGAGTAAAGTGGTTTTTCCGGTACCGTTTTTGGCAATCAAAGCCACACGTTGGTTGTCGGCAATGCCGAAGGAGATATTTTCAAAAAGTAGATTGTCGCCAAACGCTTTGGTCAGATTTTCTACTTGCAGGTAACTTGCCATAATTAATGTAGGAATGAAAGAATTTAATAATGAAAAAATTATTTGCAAAGGTACGGATTTTAAGTTGTGATTCAAATTAGAAAAATACGCAAAAGATATTCTTCTATTTTTTCAATTTTATTAAAGTGAATGTTTATCTTTGCAGTATTCAATTTCTCATTCATGAATTAGATATTCATCAAAAAATAAACATTATGAAAACATTAAAAGGAACAGAAACCGAAAAGAATTTGTTGAAATCGTTCGCTGGTGAAAGTCAGGCGCGCAATCGCTACACTTTTTTCGCTAAAACGGCTAAAGCCGAAGGTTATGAGCAAATTGCAGCTATTTTTCTGGAAACTGCAGAGCAAGAAAAATATCACGCAAAAAAATTCTTCAGTTATTTGGAAGGTGGGATGGTTGAGATTACAGCCTCTTATCCAGCAGGAATGATTGGTACAACGCTAGAAAATTTGAAAGAATCTGCCAATGGAGAAAATGAAGAATGGACAGATTTATATCCACATTTTGCCGACGTAGCCGAAGCCGAAGGATTTGCTAACATTGCAGCAACTTGGAGAAAAATTGCAGCCGTGGAAGCTCAACACGAAAAACGCTACCGTAAATTATTGGCCCGCGTAGAAGCTGGAACGGTTTTCACACGCGAAGAAGAAACCTCCTGGCAATGTCGCGAGTGTGGTCATGTTCACGTAGGCAAAGATGCTCCTAAAGCTTGCCCAACTTGCGCACATCCACAAGCTTATTTTGAAGAAGAGAAACAAAACTATTGACATATAAAATTTGCCTTATAAATAACAATCCGAAGTAACCTTTATTGGTAACTTCGGATTTTTTGTTTTACTGGGTGTCATTCCATAAATAGAAATGGGATTTCAGAACCTTCAATTTAAAGATTCTTACGAACTATTTATTAATGAAGGAGCAGATGACACAAATAAACCAAATGTTGTAAACAAAACTAACCTGATTATGCTGTATATTCAAACATTATTCAATCAACAAATATGTGACAAACTATTGTGTATTTCAGATTGAATTAGCGTTTATGCAACCAATTGTGAAAATCTATACCACAGGCTGCTTTATCGTCAATATTTGACACATTTGTTATTACTTTGCTGATATTCGTTGGGATTGCTTCGTCAAGTTGGTTATTTTTATTTCCTAGGTTAAATACATCGATAGGTTCATCTAATTCGCCAATCATTTCCACAGAAGTTTCGGCTACTGCCTGATGCAAATCACAACCTCCAGTTATAGCTACTGAAACTGAATTGATAGCCGGATTCCATTTCTTCTGATACAGTTGTCCCTTTATTATGGGGGACATTTTCACCAATCCTGTATTTACGTTGAATCCTGTGAGTACTAGTTCAGCCGATTTGCGGTTGAATCGTGTGACGAAATCAATCATTTCTGCCCGATTTAATTCAGTACCCTCTTTGAGAAGTTCGTCTATTATATCTGTAATATCCATATTGCCTTTAATTAATACTTGAACACTGTATACGTTTGGGTCTTGTGATTGTTGATTGTTTGTCAATCTTGCTTTTAATGCGTTTTTCATTTCACTTAAAAATTAAAGTTGGAAACTAATATCATGTGTAATAAAATAATGAAATAATGAGGCGGAAGCATTTCCACCTCATTATTCTAAATTAGTTAGAAATTAAAGTCTCCAACAAGTTTCGTAGTGCCATAAGAGATATTTATTCTGTAGCGTCCATTATCCCAACCATCTAAAGGAATAACCAATTCCGATGAGCTATTAGTGTCTAATGAATACATGTAAACAATACCGCCCATTTCATCTTCTACTGTGATTTGCGCAGCTCCTACAGAACCATTGAAACTCAATATTAATTCTGTATCACTAAGATTTGCAAATACAGCTGAAGTTGCAACATGTGTTGGCGTTTTGGACTTCACTTTTGGAAATGTTGTTCTGGGATCATCACTGCTTTTAAGTGGAACATCAACTACTGCAAAAATAGATTGAAAAGGTAGAACTACAAGCAAGACCATTAATGATGCAAAAAGTAAAGAATTTAATGTTTTCATTTCATTTGGGTTTTTAATAATTTGAAATATGGTTTTTAGGAACACAAGAATCGTATTCTTTGTGGTGCTAAGTTAGGCATAGCAATTAAGGACACCAAATTTAGGGCGAAAAATAAGCTGGACAGAGCCTTTTTTACATCTCTGTATTTCAGCAACTTACAGTTTGTTAAACAGGCAAAAGCTGGACGCAATGAAATATAGACAAAACAAGGGAGGAAATGTATGGTTTTTTAAGGGATGCGAAATAGAGAAATTGCTTATTGCTGAATATTTCTATCAACTAATTGTTTAATCGCTTCATCTAATTCTTTGGAATTATTCAGACTCATTTTTTGTACCATTCTTTGTCTCATTTTGTACAAACTGTCCGTTTTATAATCGAGGAGTAAAAGTATTTTGGGAGTAGGCGTGTTGAGTATAAAAAGGCAACTCCACATTATTTCTTTGTGTGTAATATCGGGATAATTTGTTTCCATAACATTTACGATTTCATTTAAAGTGTGGTTCATCAATGACGCAAACTTTTTCCAATCGTTAATGTGCAGGCAGGATATATACAATTCAAGATCCATTTCTTCGCGTTGAACGAGGGATGCATTCTTGTATTCTGCAACATGTGAGAGTCGTGTATCTTCAATTTTCTGAATTTAATTTGCCTTTAACAACGAATGTTTCTCTATCAATTGAATTTGCTTTTCACTCAATTGTGATTGCTTTTCGGTCAATTGCGTTTGTTTCAAGGTCAGCTCTTCTTCAACTTGATCCAATTGTTTTTCTTTTCCCTTGTTTCTTTTCCGTAATCTTATCAATACAATCAAACTTATGGTTACTATCAATGGCAACAGCCAAGCTAAAATTTGAAAATACTGTTTAGCTTTCCCTGCATTTCGTGAAGTTTGATGTATATTTTCCAACACAGTTGTTTTAGTTTGCGACTCAATCTTACTTACAGAGTCTGTATAGGATTGAAAATGGGTCATAAAAAAAGCCATTTGCTTAAAATCACCTTTTACATATTCCGTGTTAGCCAATAATCTATAGCATTCTCTTTGTGTATAGAAGTTTGATGGATGCTTTAAAGCAACCAATGCATAGTGATAGGCAGAATCATACTTTTCGATTTTAAAATACAAATCAGCTAATGTGTAACACCTTACGGAATAATTAAAGCCAGCGAATGGATAAAGCAGACTTTTTCGAAGATAAAACTGTGCTGAATCATATTGTCTAGCCCAATAATAATTAACTCCTAACTCTTGCAATGTTACACCACTCAAAATAGAATCTTTCGGTTGTTTGAGAACCTGACGAAAATACTTATCTGCTGTTTTGTAATTTTTTACGGCATAATAGGTTCGTCCTATGTCCAATAATTTATAATCGGCATCAATAAATTTTCCTGCTCGGCGAAAGTAATTGGCGGACAAGTTGTATTTTTCCCTTGATTGTTCATACTCCTGTTGAACAAAACAAATATCACCCATTTCCGCGTAAATTTCTCCCAATAAAGGATCATCTTTCTTACTATCAATATTATCCAAAGCCTTTAGATATAACAATGTGGCTTCATCGTAGTGCTGTGCATTTTTGTACATGCGCCCTTTATAAAAATAGGCGTTTGCAAGGTGTGGCTTGTCATTTTTATTTTGATAATACTCTATAGAGAAATTGATTGCGGAATCGGGTTTCAAGGTGAGTTTATTTTTATCCAATGCCTGAAAAAGCAGCAAACCATATAGTGCCTTATCTGCATCCGGCATCAAACGATCATTGGTATGCACTTGTTTCAAGATAAT
>JBAXAD010000022.1:0-29482 GCA_037142715.1 Paludibacter sp.
CGACAACCCAATCTTTAAAATTAACCTTAAATCTAATACCATGAAAAACACAGTGCAAAGATAAGGCTATTTTATATGTTGTACAACATGTTTATTGGGTTTTCTTCGTGAATTTAGCTATATTTAACGATAAATCCACCTTCTTAATGCTTAGGCTCTGCAAGAATGCTACAGAATAAGCATGCATTTTAGCAAACTACTTTGAACGAATCCAAGTTTGAGAGCGACCCACCAAACCAAATTTATCAAGTGATCCGCGTACATTTAATTTGTCTGCATCGCTTTCAAGACTGATATTGCACTTGTAAACCTTTCCGTTTTTGGGATCCAAAATAGTTCCACCAGTCAATTTACCATCTTTCTCTTCTAAGTTATTGATAATCATCATCCCCAATATCGGTTGATTCTTATTTGCTCCTTCACATTCGGTGCAAAGTTTTTCGGGATCTTTGAAAAGCTTCTCTATTTTGCCGTAATATTTTCCATTGGTAGCTTTAAAAACCAACACGATAGACTTTGTACTGCCATCCTTATCGTCGATGGTTTTCCATTTTCCAACAATTTTATTCGCCTGTGCAAAACCAGTTAAGCTAAAAGCAATGAGAAGCGTAAACGTAAATAGTGATTTCATATTGATTCTTTTAAATATTTGACACAAAGATATTAATTATTCGCACAATAACAAGAAATGTGTGCAAATAAGTGTGAATCATGTAAAAAGTTCCACTATGCTGCTGGGTTTGTACAAAAGTTCAACCGTATTGTGTCACTTCTACTTCAGACCATAAGAAAATATTGTGTATGAATAGAACCAAATCTGTGGTTCCGTCATAAATACGAAATAGGATCCTGTAGTATTGAACCAAAATTATAGTCAAAAATTAATACTCTGAGAAATTATTATAACTGGGAAAAGGATGCTTGCTAAAAGAAATTCTCTTCTCATTATTGATGTTTTTATTGTTTTCTCATCAAGCAAATAGGTAAATCAGTCAAATTTACTTTGTAATACTACATTATTACTATCTGATTAAGTTAAGCAACTCTTAAGCATTTTGAGAAAGTAGTATTAATTTCAAGTAATTCCCTATTATTTTCAATTTTCATTGGGTTTTGTAGTTAAAAGTGCTGCAATTTTATCAGTTTACACAATAAAATAATTGACATTGATATTCAATAAGATAGGCCTATAAATATGCTTCTTTATAACTAAATATCACACTTTACAACATTTATATCTCGAAAACAGGTTGTAAAACATATTTTCTTTATTGTACGACCCGAAAAAAACTCGTTATTTTGCAATGTTAACTAAACAACACAATCTTTTTTATACCTTAAAAAAACTAATACCTATTTAGACGTGAGACCTTGTGAAAAGTCTCACGTTTTTTTTGTTACAAATCGGCGTTTTTTTGTGCCTTTTTTTTATTGTTAGACATAAAAAGGTTGCTGTTTCAATTAAATTTGCTATTTTTGCAAGTCTTTTTTTGCAACTTGTTCTTTTTAGAATTATCAGAAAAAAATAGTGGCAAAATGCTTTTACTTTCTCATAAGATACAATAAGTTCGTCAAATATATAAACTATAAATAACAAGAAATGAGTTTTAAAATTGTTGTTCTTGCCAAGCAAGTACCCGACACGCGTAATGTGGGGAAAGATGCAATGAAAGCGGATGGAACGGTGAACCGTGCTGCCCTTTCTGCCATTTACAATCCCGAAGATTTGAACGCGTTGGAACAAGCATTACGCTTAAAAAGTAAAATCGAAGGCGCTACTGTTCACATTTTGACTATGGGGCCAGCCCGTGCTGCCGAAATTATTCGTGAAA
Source organism: Paludibacter sp. (assembly GCA_037142715.1). Taxonomy (GTDB): domain Bacteria; phylum Bacteroidota; class Bacteroidia; order Bacteroidales; family Paludibacteraceae; genus Paludibacter. Next base: position 1,833 of record JBAXAD010000022.1, read on the forward strand.
GTATGTATCGTGGTGCCGATGGTGGTTATCTATTGAGCGGTCGTGAATTCGCTGGTTCAGATACCTTGGCTACTTCTTATGCTTTGGCTGCTGCCATTCGTAAAATTGGAAAAGTGGATTTAATTCTCTGCGGTCGTCAAGCCATTGACGGAGATACAGCGCAAGTTGGACCACAAGTTGCCGAAAAGTTGGGAATGCCACAAATTACTTATGCTGAAGAGATTTTAGATTTGCACGACAACAAGATTACCGTAAAACGTCGCTTGGAACGTGGTGTGGAAGTGGTTAGAGGACCGCTACCCATGTTGGTTACAGTGAATGGTTCGGCAGCAAATTGTCGCCCTCGTCAAGCTAAATTGACTCTGAAATTTAAACGTGCAGCTACTCTTTCCGAAAAACAAGAAGCAGGTTCTGACTATACAGATTTGTATAATTCACATCCTTACCTGACTATTCCTGAATGGGGCGTTAGTGAAATCGAACATGATCCACAATGGTTGGGACTTACCGGATCGCCTACCAAAGTGAAAGCCATCGAAAACGTGGTATTTACCGCCAAAGAAAGCAAACGCTTGACTGGTACTGATTTCGAAATCGAAAGTTTGATGAAAGAATTAATTGCTAACCACACTATTGGATAATTAATAAGAGTTTCGTGTTTGACGTTTCGTGTTCCAAGTTCCGTGAATTTACATAATCTATGGACTCAGACATTGGACCTTTGACATTAGACTTTAGACATTAAAAAGAAAGAAATGAATAACATATTTGTATATCTCGAAATAGAAGATGGCATTGTTGGCGATGTCAGTCTTGAATTGCTCACCAAAGGGCGCAGTTTGGCCAAACAATTGAATTGTAAACTAGAAGCTGTAGCTGCTGGTCACAAATTGGAAGGAATTGGCGCACAAGTATTTCCTTATGGTGTAGAAGTGCTCCATTTAGCTGATGACAAACGTCTTTTCCCTTACACATCTTTGCCACACACTTCTTTGTTGGTAAATCTTTTTAAAGAAGAAAAACCGCAAATAGCCTTGATGGGCGCAACTTCCATTGGTCGTGATTTGGGGCCTCGTGTTTCTTCAGCTTTGTTTAGCGGTTTAACAGCCGACTGTACTTCGCTGGAAATTGGAACTTACGAAGATAAAAAAGCTGGCAAGACTTACGAAAATTTGCTTTATCAAATTCGTCCAGCTTTTGGTGGTAATATCGTTGCTACCATTGTGAATCCCGATTGTCGTCCTCAAATGGCAACCGTACGTGAAGGCGTAATGAAAAAAGAAATCAAGGATGCCAAATTTGTTGGTAAAACTCATAAAATGGATGTTGCAAAATATGTAGAAGATACAGATTTTGTGGTTGAAGTGATTGAGCGTCATATAGAAAAATCAAAACTGAATATCAAAGGTTCCCCAATTGTAGTAGCTGGAGGTTACGGTGTAGGAAGTGCCGATAATTTCAAATTGTTGTACGATTTGGCAGCAACATTGGGTGGCGAAGTGGGAGCTTCACGTGCCGCAGTAGATGCTGGATTTTCTGAGCACGAACGTCAAATTGGTCAAACTGGAACAACCGTTCGTCCAAAATTGTATATCGCTTGCGGTATCTCTGGTCAAATTCAACACATTGCGGGTATGCAAGAAAGTGCTATTATTATTGCTATCAACAGCGACCCCAAAGCACCAATTAATCAAATTGCCGATTATGTGATCACTGGAAAAATCGAAGAAGTGCTTCCTAAAATGATTAAGTTTTATAAGAAAAATAGTAAGTAGTTTATAGTCTGTAGTTGGTAGTAAGTAGATAGAAACTCCATTACCCAACTTCAAACTTTAAACTTCCAACTTCAAACTATACATAAAAATGAATTTCTACAACGACAATCCCGCAATAAAATTTCAGCTTTCGCATCCATTGATGCAGAAAATAGTTACTCTCAAGGAGCGCAATTTTGCTGATAAAGATAAATATGATTACGCAGCCCGAGATTTTGAAGATGCCATTGACAGCTACGAAAAAGTACTCGAAATAATTGGAGAAATTGCTGGCGAAACAATTGCACCTAATGCCGAAAGTGTTGACCACGATGGCCCACAGGTTGAGAATAGCCGTGTGATTTATGCCCGTGGCACACAAGAAAACCACGATGCACTTACCCAAGCCGGTGTTTATGGTATTACATTGCCTCGCCAATATGGAGGATTGAACTTCCCGATGGTAGCTTATGTAATGTCTGGCGAATTAGTGTCTCGTGCCGACGCTGGTTTTGCAAACATTTGGGGATTACAGGATTGTGCTGAAACAATTTCGGAATTTGCTTCCGAAGAAATTAAAGCAGAATACTTGCCACGTGTATGCGAAGGTGCTACTTGTTCAATGGACTTGACTGAACCAGATGCTGGTTCTGACTTGCAAGCTGTGCAATTGAAAGCCACTTACAATGAAAGTGACGGAAAATGGTATTTGAATGGCGTTAAACGCTTCATTACCAATGGCGACGCACAAATCAAATTGGTGTTGGCACGTTCGGAAGACGGAACAAATGATGGACGTGGTTTGTCGTACTTTGTTGCCGACAACAAACATGACCATACTGTTTTAGTACGTCGTATCGAAAATAAATTGGGTATCAAAGGTTCTCCAACCTGCGAATTGGTATTCAACAATACTCCCGCTCAATTGGTAGGAACTCGTCGTATGGGTCTGATTAAATACGTAATGTCATTGATGAACGGTGCTCGTTTGGGAATTGGTGCTCAATCAGTTGGACTTTCTTCATCTGCCTACAACGAAGCGTTGGCTTATGCCCGCGATCGTCGTCAGTTTGGGAAAGCCATTATTGAGTTTCCAGCTGTTTACGAAATGGTTTCTATTATCAAAGCCAAATTGGACGCTTCCCGTGCATTGCTTTATGAAACAACCCGTTTTGTGGATATTTACAAAGCGTATGAAGCCATTGAAAATGAACGCAAGTTAACTCCAGAAGAAAAAGCTGAATTCAAGGAATATTCTCGTTTGGCAGATGCTTTGACGCCAATGCTCAAAATGTTCACCAGCGAATATGCCAACCAAAATGCCTACGATTGTATTCAGGTGCATGGTGGTTCTGGTTACATGAAAGACTATACTTGCGAACGTTTGTACCGTGACGCCCGTATTATGACCATTTACGAAGGAACGTCGCAATTACAGGTTGTAGCAGCTATCCGCCACGTAACCACAGGTAATTACCTGAAACAAATCCGTGATTACGATGCGCAACCAATTAAACCAGAATTTACTTCGTTCCGCAAACGTCTTCAAATAATGACGAATCTTTATGCAAACTCAGTGGCACGCGTAAACGAAATTAAAAATCAAGAATATCTTGATTTCCAGGCACGTAGATTGGTGGAAATGGCTGGACATATTGTAATGAGCTATTTGTTACTCATTGATGCTTCAAGAGACAAAGATGATTTATTCCGCAAATCAGCTGAAGTTTATTTGAACTTTGGTGAAGTGGAAGTACGCAGACATGCAGCTTTCATTAAGACTTTTGATGTAGAAAATGTAGATGTTTATAAAGTGATGTGATTCATTTCAAGGTAATTATATTAGAAACGCTCCCAGGAATTTAATTTCTTGGGAGCGTTTTTTATTAGATGCCATAATATCTAGAATAAAAAACTATTTATCAAGCTACTTTATTTTTTCTTTGCTTCTTCACGGGCTTTAATCCGAGTATACCAGCCTTCGCGCTCTTTCACAAGGTCGTAACCTCGTGCGGAAAGGTAGTTGTTGATACGCCCCTTGAATTTGCCAAAGGCTTCATGTTTCTTGTCAGCTGTTTCGGCGTCGATGGCAAACTCACGACCTTCTACCAGCCAAGCCATGATTTGCGCTTTCTCATCAGCCTTGAGTGTTGGAATCATATCCAAAGTGGCGGTATATGTCACCATAACCACTCCGAAAGTAATACCATCTTTCACTGATTCAATTTGCTTTGTGTCCAAACAAAGTGAAAGGTCACCTGAAAAAGCAAAATGAGAACGGTACAAGGCGGATTCTTTCTCGTTTTGTGCAGCATTGAGTGCCGATGTTTTGTCAGCTCCAGTTATTCCCGAACGTTTGATTTTATTCACCGCCGTATCGCGAATGGCATAAATATCGTTCAACTTAAAATAACGATTGGCAATAATATTCAGAACTTGTTTTGAAGCTTCAGCGTCTTTTAGTTCCAGCTTGTCAACTATCTTTTTCGACCTTCCCACAATTGATTCTACATACTTTGGGTCACGGTTTTTTGTGTCGAGTTCTACAGCGGAAACTGATGTTACTAACAAAATCAACATTAATAAAAAAGAACCCCTAACCCCTAAAGGGGGATTGAAGTTACTTTTGGTCGTTATATTTTTCATTATTTTTATATCAAAGTTTTATTTATCAATACTAACTAAGTTCCCCTTTAGGGGCTAGGGGTTAATTCACTTTCCCTTTTTGAGCCAAAGTGTCGTGATTATTTTCTGGTTTTGTCCAGTCCACTTTTCCTTTGGTATCAATGGCGTTGATGTACTTTTCAATATTGGTATATCCGTCACCATTGCAATCTTTTATAGCATCGGAAGGATCTTTTGGATTCAAACCGTTTTTAATTTCCCAAGCATCAGGCATACCATCTTTGTCGGTATCAATGTATGGTTTACCTTTGTATTCAGGATAACCACCTACTTGACGGATGTCGGTAATAATTCCTTTTTTGTACGAATCTTTGGCCAAGCGACGGTGTTTAAATTGGAAGAAATTGACAGAATCAAGTCCTTCTTTGTAGAAAACTTTACCGGTACGAACTTGCTCGATAATGTGTTGATCTACAATGTCACGTTTTGGAATATTTGCACCCACATTATCCAACACAAAATTATAAGCATCTTGCGCTTTCATAATTGGAAATTCCGGTTTTGGAAAAGGTTCGTTCCAACGCATTGAATCTGTATATTGTCCGGTATTTTCCATTTCTTCCACTTGTACGCCACCATTCCAGTTATCTTTTGTAACGGCATCATTGCCTTCCATAATGTTTCCATTGCAGTACACACGACCAAATACCAAGTAACCCAATTTGCTGCGGCCTGATTCTGGTTTTAGAATACGATGCCCAATAGGAGCATCCTTTGGAGTTAATCCACCAGGTTTATAGTAATTGTTAATGATATTATAAAGCGCAGTATAATCGCCACCATCTACCGAACGGTTGGCCCAGTTATACACTACATTATTTACGAAATTGAAAATTCCGTTCCAACCAATTGAAGGATTACGACCCGCATTATTAGCCCAAAGATTGCGCATAAATGAGCAGTTTTCTCCACCCAAAGTGCTACCAAAAGCGTGATTGTAAGTATCCAAAGCTTGTGCCGAAATGGTATTTTGTATCGTCACATTTACGGTCGGAAGTTTTTCTTCTTTCATTCCCAGACCTGGATTGAACATGTGACGGTAGAACGAAATATTTTCATCCAATCCCCACATACAAGTACAGTGGTCAATCATGATATTTCCTACGGGATTTCCGCCAAAGGCATCGTCGCGACGTTCCACTTTTGTTTCGCCACGACGGAAGCGCATGTGACGAACCACTACATCGTGTGTATTTACCCAAAAAGATTCACCAGCAACGCAAATGCCGTCGCCTGGAGCTGTTTGACCAGCAAGGGTAAGATAAGGAGCTGCAACAATAATAGGAGTTTTCAAGTGAATAACGCCCGACACATTAAATACCACGATACGTGCACCAACAGATCCTTCGCAAGCTTCGCGTAATGTGCCAGGTCCACGATCGTTCAAGCTAGTGACAGTTATCACTTTACCACCACGGCCACCAAACGAAAATTGGCCACCACCTTCGGCACCAGGAAAAGAAGGAATTTTAGCTTGTGGCAAATCAGTTGGACGAGCTGCCCAAGGAATATAAGGTTTACCATGACTTTTTTCTGCTTTTAAAATGGCTTTATTGGCATACATTACACTATCAACGTATGCGTTTTCCTGCATAATCATTTTATCAGCTGCAGCTTTTAAATCAGCAGGTACATCAGGGTATTGTGCAAAGAGTGAAATGGGTGAGAAAAGCAGCACAAGAAGCATTCTCATTAATGTTTTTTTGTTCATTTTGGGGTTTGTATTTAGTGAATTAGAGTTACTTGAACTTCATAAATAAAGACGTAAAAACAGGACCGTTGTACTCAAAAACACCTGCAAATATAAATAGAAAAATGGAGATACCGATGCTTTATCGATATCTCCATTTTATATTTCAATTTATTAATTTCCAATCAGTATTATATGGCAATTTTTTTATTTTGAATCTTGCCATCATTGTCAACAGCCCTAATTATATAAATGCCACGATTGAACCCTGCTGCATCAATTTTATTGGTATAACCTTTAAAAACTGTCTTACCATCAATTGAATACAATTCTACTTTTGCTGTTTCCGACAATACAATATTCTTTTCTGATAAATATATTTTAATCGAATTGGCATTTACTGAAGCAACAGCAGTTGGTACTGCAACAATTGGTGCTTTTGTAGGTATTACATTACTGAAAACTTTAATTTGATGAACACGAACCGTTTGTTGTGCTGCCAATGGTGTGTTTTTAGCAGTATAAGTTGTAGCTTGAAGACTTAAATCATTGGCATTCACTTTGTAATGAATACTGTCACCATCCCAGATACGAATTCTAAATGATACGAATGAACTTGGATCGTCTTGTTTTCCAATCACCTCTTCAAATTGATAACCTTGTTCAGAAAAAACAGCTTCCCAGTTATAAGCGCTGGCAACCCAACGTTGTGGTATCCAGCCGTTACCATCGTTGTAGTTGATATCACATTTTACACCACGTTTCCATGAAGTGGAAGAATATGACCATTGAATTCTTTCTACTTGTGGTATACTATCAATTTCAATATACCCATGACGACTAACTGTAGGATTCGAAGTTGCAAAAGGCAATCGACTTAATTCGATAAAACCTGGTTTTTTGTAAATTGCACTTTTCATAACTGTATTGTTATTGAGAGTACACGCAGCAGCAGTTCCAGTACCTGAAATACCAGATCCAATTAAAGTATCTTTAGAGAATGCACTTGTCCACATAGTAGGGGCAAAAGCTGCCATTTTGTACATTACAGGCCATAAAACACTTGTTGGGGTATAGACTAATCCGTCGGTAGATGTCATAACTGGAGTTTTGAAATACCCAGAAGCAAAATCTGTTGGACCATCAGCAGTATTAGGAACAGGTTCCAAAGCATTTTTAGATCCATCTGAACTAGTAAATTTAGGCAAATCTGCATCAGTTAGTTTTGCTGCATCGATGTCAATAATTTGATAGTACTCAGAATTTGTCCAACCTGCATTGGACGTAATATAGTAACTGGTGCCGCATAACTGACTAAAACCAGATAATGATAGGCTTGTAAATAAAGCCAATAGTGATAATTTAGTAATGTGTTTCATATAAGAATGATTTTAAATGTTAGATTGTATATTAAAGAGACGAATAAATTGAATTTATGTACTTATCAAAGCTCAATAATTTTCTGAGACAGTGTTTTTTTATTTTTTTAGAAACTTAAATCTTTCGATTTCTCCATTTTTAATCGTAACTGAAAGTAAATAACTACCTTCCATCAACGTCGATACATCAATTAATCTATTATTTACAAGTGAAGTTGTAAGTAATTTAGCTCCGTCTATCGAATAAATGGTTGCATTTGATAAATCAATATCCGAAATTAAAGTCAATTTATCGGTAGCAATGGTTGGATAAAACGAAACCTTGTGCGCTACTGTTTGATTAATACCTGCAGCAGTAAAGTCATGGTCTATTATTTCGCCCACCAAACTATTCAGGTAAACTTCTAAAGCTGTATAACCAGTTGCATTTAATTTGTTCCGGTCGGTAGCATCCGTTGGGTTCAAACCATTGGCGAGTTCCCATGCGTCAGCCATTCCATCATGGTCATTGTCAACTACTTCGTTGTAAGTATTGTAGGTTGGGTAGCCTCCAGCACCGGCTGGTTGATCAATAATTCCAACTGTAGTGCCAAAATACTTGTTGGCAGTCCAGGTTGTATCAGGAGGAGTTACAGAAGTAGTAATAGCACTTGGATATCTTGCTACAGTACTCTTACCCGATGAAGTTTTTGTAGCTACTTCATTCACAATTCTTCTGTCGGTGCTGTCACGCGGAAAAGCCCCAACTTTGGCAAGTACTTTGTTATAAGCCTCTAGTGCTGAGGTGTAAGTAATTTGATAGGTGGCAGGAATAATTCTTGCATTTGCACTTTTAAGTGAATCAAGTGGATAAGCTGTGTTATTGTGCACTCGGGTCCAATTATCTGTTGTTCCTGAAGCATCACCTTCCATAACATTACCAGATACGTACCAATAAGATGGTCCAGTCAATACATATCCAGAACGGGCTGCAGACTGCTCGAAGAAATAGTTTCCACTGGTTGGCGTGGCTGCACCCGGCTTGTAATAATTGCCAACAAAATTAACTTCATGCGTTGAGTATTTACCAGCCTCACGCTCACCTCCGTAGCACGAATTAGTTTTTCCCCAGTTATAATTCACATTATTCACATAATCAATCAATACATTTCTGTCGCCCAAGGCATTGTTTGAACCATTAAACCGTGTTGATCTACTAACATTATTAGCAATTAAATTATGATGCAATGTAGCAGGAGAACCAGACCACTGTGCGCCGTAACTACGCTCACCTTTTTCATGTCCAGCACAATAAAGCCCTTCATGCAGTAGGCACCATTGTACTGTAACATAATGATCGTCGTACATTGTAATATTCTCTTCGGCAGCCCAACCAAAATCACAATGGTCGAAAATAGCAGAGCTTCCGTTTTCAAATCCGAGCGAACCACCCGCCAAAAAACCTCCAGTATTTCCATTGCTAAGTCCTATTCTAAAGCGAATGTGACGAAAGACTAAATTTGTAGAACCTCCAAAGTTCATTTTGCCGCCACGGATACAGATGCCATCACCAGGAGCTGTTTGACCAGCTAAGGTAATTCCGTTACGCATACAACGAATATCACCTTTTAGTGCAATGATTCCTGAGACACGGAAAACTACAGTTATAGGTTGACCAGTATATTGAGTCAAAGCCCAACGCAAAGTGCCTGGAATTGCTACAAGTGAATCGGCTAGCGAAGTTACTTCAACAACTTGTCCACCTCGACCACCAGTAGAAAATTTGCCAAAACCCTCGGCTGTTGGAAATGCTGGAGTTTGAGCTTGAATTCCTGAAAGTGAAAGTAATGAGATGAAAACTATTGCGAAAAAATAAGTTATTTTCTTATTCATGAAATTGATTTTTTAGTATTGAGATATTGGTTTTATTTGGTTACAAATATATCACTTTCTAATATACTCGATTGGTAGAAATTGATTTATTTAGTGGAATAATTGTTACTTGAAATATAAAAAATGATGAATAGAATAAGTATACTCAAAATAAAGTCATTTTTAATGAATAATTATCTTTTGAGTAGCAAAGTGTCCATTTGATTCAATCATTTTCAGGAAGTAAATTCCTTTTGCCAAATTATTAATTGGCAATGAAATACAATTGAATTCTGTTGCTACTTTTTCACCAGAAGTGGAATAAATTGAAATTGTTGCTTGCTTTGTGAGACTTATCATTCCATTGGCTACTGTTGCATGAAGTTCACTGTCTTTTACCTCCACAATGGCTGTTGAACTAGATGTTGCGCCACTCATTAAACCCAAAGCACCAACGCTTTTTACGCTGTAAGTTCCACTAATTCCGGAGTTGTCTGTAAAGGTAAGTTCACTCACCGAAGCAAGGTATTTTCCATCTTTCAGCAGCACATATCCAACCGCTCCATCCACAGCAGGCCAGCTAATATTTTTATCCACTACAGTTATAGAAGCGGGCGCGGAAGCTGCAATGCAAAGTGAAATTGGCTCATAAGTAGCAGTTGTTACAAGACCATAAATCCCTGTGGTTGTCATCAAATTATCAACATCCGCTTTTGGCAACTGGAAACTCCAGCTAATTCGTCCTGTTACATCAACAGGAGTTCCGCTGGCATCCATGCTATTGTATTCGGCAAAACTGGCAGTGGTTTCGTTGCCACCCATGGTCTGCCATCCAGCAGCTTTAATGTGATTCCCCAATTTGCAATTCAAATAATATGTCCCTGCAGTAACATTCCATGGTCTGCCTAAATAATATGAATTTGCCGCCACATCGGCATTGGCAGTAATATTACAATTGCGGAAGAAAAAGCCCACACGGATAAACTTTTGACAAACTGTAGAAGCTTTTGGTATGGTGTAAGCTGCATCCTCAGGTGCAACAATATATCCACCACCGTTTACGCAATTTATGGTACAGTCGTCGAAAAACAAGATGCCACCAGCATAAATAAAGTCTACGGCACCTTCAATCCAACAGTTTTTGAAATACCCACGGGTTCCTTTTTTAGAACGATAGGTGTCCTGATAACCCAAAATGCGGCAATTCTTGAAAGTCTGACGGTCACCAGCAGTGTACAAAGCTTCTGCCATTCCGGTATTTCCTGCAGTGTTTTGAATGGTGATATTTTCAGCATAAAAGTCATTGGCATAGGTTTTTACCGTGCAAATATCTTCGTAGGTTGGTGAACCGCTACTGGCACGTGACTGCGAATGGGTAATGATTACTCCGGTAGCACTTTCGCCAATAAGACTGATTTTCTTGGTAGAGGTTACCGTTTTAGTTCCAAGCGTAACCTGCTCATTATAAGTTCCATTTTTTATAAAAACAAGACTTCGCTCACTTTCTGGACAAGCATCCAGCGCCGCCTGAATGGTAGTGTGGGTACCGCTTCCATCGGCTGCCACTATAAAACGAAAAGGCTGAGCATTTGCTATAAAACAAATACACAGCAGTAATGATATGACTAGATGTTTCATTCTTTCGGATATTTAGAAAAGCTTCCCTTATGTGGCTTTTACAACATAAGGGAAGCATTATTTTGATTACTTAAAAGGATCAAAACCATTAATCAGCCAACCACTTGTGTTTACAACAGCTGGACTGCGGGTCAATATTGATGAAGGTATATCAAAGAAATTATAACTTCCGGTTGAAGTTGAATTCAATGCATCTTCTGTTGTCGCTGTGATATAATTAATTCCTTTCACTAAAGGCCCAGTTGACATTGGCACCATTGTAAAATAAGTATAAACCCTACTTAGACTAACCGTATCACGTAATTCCGGATGAAAGAATATGGCAGTATCCTTTCTGTTTTTCAACGTAAAAGTAAAACCTGATCCACTCTTTTTCCATAAATTTAATTTGAGTATTTTGGTTCCCAAATTGTCGGTAAACATATTCCAACGACGAAGGTCGAAGATCCGTTTCCCTTCAAAAGCAAATTCTACACGGCGCTCATTTAATACTAATTCTCTGCGAGAAAATCCTGCAGTTAAACTTGCAGTTATTCCATAAGTTCCATCTGTCCCTGGAGTAATGCCGGCTCTTGTTCTGATGGCAATCATACAAGCATCACCGGTGGCATTATCTCCTGTCTCATAAGCACATTCAGCTAGATTTAACAATACTTCTGCGTAACGCATATCAATCCAATCGGTATAATCCTGTGACATTGCTGTATTTCCCACTAAGCTTGGATCCACCATTTTGCGACAGTAAAATCCAGTGAGTGATATTTTATCTGAAGTTGTATTCTCTGCAAAATATTTTGTAGAACCATCTTTTTTGAATGCCCAATAGAACCATTGACGACGAGCTGCAACCGAATTGAGTGGGTAAGTACAACCGTTGTAAGCGATTGTGGCATAAAAACGGGGATCACGATTCTTGTAATATTGAGAAACATCTGTGTTCCCAACAAAAGCCCTTTTTTCGTCGAAAGCCGGAGTTCCATCGCTCATCGGAAATGCTGTTACTAAGTCCCAAGTTGGTAAATTTGATGGTCTATTAAGTGAATTCGTAAATTCATTTGGACAAACAGAGAGATCGTAACCGTGATAATAGAGATTTTGCAAATAAGGTTTAACAATAAGTGCTTCTTTATTAGTAGGTGCTTTCGTCAAAAATATCTTATTAAAATCCTTGTCAACTGGCAACATAGATGTGCCACGAGGGCTTGTAATATCCATCAATGAATAACCATCTTGCGTACATAGGTCGCGTGCAAGGATATTTGCGGCATAGGCATCTTTCCAGCGAGCATTATCTTGAGTAGGATTAAACTGTGGGCTTGCATAAAACATTAGGATACGTCCTAAAAATGCAGCAGCAGCGCCTCGGGTAATTCTTCCGTATTGACTGGCTGTCCAGTTTGCTGGTAAATATTGAATTGCCAAAGTTAAATCTTGCTTTAAAAAATTGATGCACTCCGAAGTTTTATTTCGAGGTTGATTCGTAAGGCTGTCTGGGCTAATATAATCTACAACATCGCGCATATATGGAACTCCACCATACAATTGGATCATTTGCCAGTGCTGCCAAGCCCTAAAAAAGTAAAGCTGACCAAGAACATTATTACGGGCATCACCACTTAAAGTGGAACTCTTCATGTTATTGAGGGCAATATTGATGTAACGTATTGGCGTGTAACTAGTTGTTTGATAGGTTCCCACACTACCTGCAGCAACAGTTCCGAGTAATAAGGAGCTGCCCATATCGGGTGTTTCATCCGAAATACTTGATAATGAGCCCAATCCAAAGTCCTGTCCTTGAAACGCAGGCATACACTGATTATAGATATTGTTGATATATAATTCTGCATCGGGTTCATTATCCCAAATTGCTGGATTGATTGCTGATTGATCTTTAATATCCAAAAAGTCACTACACCCAACAAAAGAAAGTAGCAAGCAAGAGATTGGAATGATATACTTGATTTTCATATTGATTTGATTTTAAAAGTTAAGATTAAGACCTAGATTAAATGTTTGAACCATAGGATAATCTGACCAGAATCCTACACTTGCATCTTTATATGGAAATGGATTTATAATAGTCCATATATTTGTACCTGAGGCAAATACGCGAAATTGATCAATACCTAATTTTTTGCTGAATTTAGCCGGTAGGGCATAGGATACGTTTAAATTGCGCAGACGCAATGTGCTTCCATCCCGCATCCAGAATGTGGACGGATTGGCGGCAAAACTATAAGAATCTAATCGTGGATATGGAGCATTTACATTATTAGCCGTCCAATAATTTCCTGACCAAATACTCAGTTGATTCGAAGTTTCGGATAAGAAATCACCTGCTCTACCTCCTCCCGAGTTAGCAGTATAGAATGCTTTTTCGAAAAATACATTGTTTCCAAACTGTCCATTAAACAAAGCATCGACGCTAAACGATTTCCATGTAAAACCAAGGCTAAACCCATAAGTATAGGGGGCTGAGTCGTACTTGTTAATTGTGCGGTAATCATCAGTTGTAATCTGCCCATCTGGTTTTCCATCATGCCATTTTCCATCAGCATCTTGATAAGCAGGACTTCCTAAGTCTTTAAACATTAACATGCCAGGTGCAAAAGATGTTGAAGGTACACCTAAAACCGCAACAGTACCGGTTCCGCCAGGAGTATTTGCTTTCAGTTCTGCTATGTAAGCATTTACCTGATCCTGAGTCCTGGCTATTCCTTCACTTGTGTAACCAACTCCACCTCCGCGGATACGTCCCATCTCGTCTTGCCAAGTTCCGACTACTCCAGGATTTTCATTCTTTTTGATAACTTTATTGGTTGAATAAGCGAAATTACCTTTAACTCGTATGCTCCAGTCTTTATTCAGTTGCTTGTTATAACCAATTTCGAATTCGCTACCCCACGCATTTTGTATTCCGAAATTTGCTTTTGGTGTAGTTGTTCCAACACCTGATGATTGAGGAAAAGTACTCGATAACATATCTAATATATCAAACTGATGAGCATAGAAAGCGTCAATTCCTACAGTGAAATCTTTAAACATTTTCATATCAAGTCCAACATTGTATTTATCGCTTTTTTCCCAAGTAGAATTGGTGAGTACCAATCCCGACAAATTAGGATACAACACTGTATTAATAGCACTTCCACCTGTATAGCCTACTCCTGAAGTTGCACCATAACTTTCCCTCCATTGATTACCTGAAGCTTGATCATTTCCAAGGCGACCATACGAAAGACGGAGTTTAAGGTTATCCATAAAAGAAACGTTATCCTTGAAGAAACTTTCCTCCGAAATGCGCCATGCACCTGCTATAGACGGAAATAATCCCCAACGATATCCCGGCGCAAAATTGGTTGAAGCTTCGTAACGAGCTGTTGCTTCAACCATATATTTTTCATTAAAATTATAATTCAATCGGCTTATAAATGACTGACGGCGTGTTACGTTGTTTATTGTTGAGTTGTTAAGTTCGGCAGCTGTACTGAAAGCAGTCATAACATTATAATTATCAATAATCATGGTTGAGCGAGTTGCTGTAAGGCCATTTCCCCCAGCTTCAGATTGTTCATAAACCAACATAGCTGAGATACTATTTTTGCCAAACTTAGCATCGTAGGTAATTTTGGGAGTTAATTGATATGAATATGACGTATTGGCGGATTGATAAATGTGATCGCCATTGGATTTTGACCATGCATATCCTGCAGTATTGGTGATTGGCACCCGTACATCCGAAATAAGATGAGTATCACCAATGGTTTGGAAGTTGTATAAAGTATACGGTTTTGCAATTTGTAATGAAGTACTTCCACCATAGGCATAATTGGCAGACAAGGAAAGTTTTAAACCAGTAAGCTTTGGAACTGAATACTCAAAACTAGCACTGGAAGTGATATTATCTGATTTATTTTGTCTGGTTGATCCATTACTAATGACTTCTAAAGGATTGGATGAATTGCTTCCACCAAGTGAATTTCCAACTGCCAGACCGTTAATATAGGCTGGAATCCAACGTGGATTTCGTGCCAGCGAACTGAAAGTGCCATACATTTGGTCGGGTTGGGTATCTTGAGCATTCAATGGTTGATTCAATGCTTTAGAATTATAGTCTAACGAGAAACTTCCTTTCAGGTTTTTTGTCAAATTGGCATCAACCCCCAAACGAATTCCGTAGCGATTCATGTCCAGTCCTTTGAAATTACCATCCTGATACTGATATGATCCGCCCACAAAATAACGAACATCCTCTGTTCCGCCACTTACATTAATCGTATGACGGGTATTTACTGCACTTTTCCAAGCCTGACTCAACCAATTATAATCGAGGCCTTTCATTTGCTCTAATTCATCAGCAGTAAACATTTTTATTTTGGCTGCATCTGCACCCTGATATGTAATTTGTTGTTGCCACAAATCATTTAATGCAACACCCTGCTGATATGCAGACATCATTTGGGGCATTTGAATACCTTGGCTCACACCATAAGAACTTGAATAACTAACATTGGTTTTTCCAACTTTACCTCTTTTGGTGGTAATCAAGATTACACCTCCAGCTCCACGGACACCATAAATTGCAGCTGCTGCATCTTTTAAGACCGAAATGCTTTCTACCTCGGAGGCATCAAGACGGTTAAAAGCATCAACCCCATCGGTATCATGTATAAATCCGTCAATTACATAAAGAGGATCCTGAGCATTCCATGTTCCTGCAGTTCGGATGTGTATAGTGGTTGTACCCACTGGATTACCTGTAGACTCATCTACGTGAACTCCAGCCATAGTTCCCATTAATGCAGATCCAAAATTTGGTACCGAAATATCACTTAAGCCTTTCATTGTGATACTTGACACAGAACCTGTATTAGTGGTTTTCTTTACAGTTCCATAACCAACCACAACCACTTCGTCTAGCTTTGCGCCATCCTCTGCCATAACAATTGTCATAGACTTATTCGTCACTTTTACTTTTTGTGTCGCATAACCTATATATGAGATTTTTAGCATTGAATTTAATGGAACTTTCAATGAAAAATTCCCATCAATATCAGTTATTGTTCCAGTTTTACTACCATTTAACAAAATGGTTGCACCGATAACAGGAGTATTACTTGAATCAAGTACTTTTCCTTTTACCGTGATTTCTTGTCCAGAAATTTTCCCAGTACCTGCTTTATCTTGTGCCAAAATCCTATTTGGGGTCAATAGAAGACATGTAAGCAGTACCAATGCAGAGTAGCAGCGTAAGTGAGAAACTACCTGATTCCGTTTTTGATTTTTCTCGTAATTCATTGTTTATTTATTTAAGGTATTGTTGAAAGCGTTATTGGTCAAAAATGATTATTCATTAAAAATTATCACAATGTTTAAGTAGGACGCAAGATATGATTTTTTGTAATCAGAAAATGTAAAAACAGGAAGAATTTTTAAGCGATTAGAATAAAAAAACTGATTTGTGGATTTCTATTAAAACAGAAAGTTGTCGTCATATTATTTATTCAACTGCAAACAGCCCATAATAAATGGACCAGTTGCCTTGGCATCGTTATCGCGAATTTTTTCGTTGATATAATAATTGTAACTGCCATCGCGATAGGGATTTCCACCCAAACCAGCCACTGCGCAACATTTTGTCAGCGTCAAGGTGTTATCTGTATTTTTGACAATCAGTTTTGCCAGAATTCCATCATACGCTTTTTCGGCTACCGCGCGATATTTATTGGCAATATATCCTTTGTTCACCGCTTTGGCAAAACTGTACATAAACATGCTAGAAACCGATGCTTCAAGATAATTTCCTTCTCTATTTCCTTGGTCGAGAACCTGATACCACAAACCAGATTGGTCTTGATATTTAGTTAAAGTTTGTGCCAATCCGTTTATCATGCCAATTAATTCTGGCCGTTGTGGGTGATTGGCAGGTACATAATCCAATACATCAACCAAAGCCATGAACAACCAACCCATGCTTCGTCCCCAAAAATTTGGCGATTGACCTGTTACTTTGTTTGCCCACAATTGTTCCTTGCTTTCATCCCAGGCGTGATAATAAAGTCCTGTTTTTTTGTCATAATTATGACGATGGCAAATAATGAATTGATTTACAGCATCATCAATCAATTTTGGCTTGTGAAATGTAGCACCATATTGTGCAATAAAAGGGGCGCCCATATACAATCCATCCAACCAAATTTGGTGTGGATAAACTTTTTTGTGCCAAAATGCACCTTCTTGCGTTCGGGGTTGATTTTTCACTTGGGCAATTAAGCAATCCATTGCCAGTTTATATTTTTCATTCCCCGTTTCTTTGTACACATCAAAAAGTACTTTCCCCGAATTCAAATAATCAATATTGTACGTTTCAACATTATAAAGCGATATTTCCCCTTTTTTATTTATCAGTGAATCAACCCATTGCTCCACATAATTGAAGTATTTTTTGTCGCCTGTCACTTTCCACAATTGCAACATGGAACATCCAACAACTCCTTGCGAATAACCAAAAAATGGGCGGGTAGCAAAGTCAACTTGCCAGGCTTGTGGGAAGCGTTTCATCTCTGAATCGGCAAACCTTATGGCATAATTTTGTGACCAAGCGGAATTTGATAGACAGATAAGAATTAAGGAAAGAATAATAAGTTTGCGTTTCATTACTGCGTGTTTTCCTGAAAATTCAAAGAATTTATGTTACTGTGAATGATAAAAATGTGGATAAATCTAGCTGAAGTAATTGATAAAACAGAAAAAGCGAATCAAAGTTAGCTTTGAAACATTTAAAGATAGAATAGAGTTCTTGTAGAGGATATAAAATAATTGAAATACAGAATTTTAGCTAAATGTTTTTATGCCGCATTTTTCAAAAATACGCATTTCTAATTCTTTAATTTCAAATGGAGGAAGAGAATGATAATCGTGCTCACAAAGCAATATCTGTTTTGCTTCGTTCACTATAGGGATTTGGTCAGGATTTTCAATGAAGTAATTATCCCACTCCTTTAGTATTAAGGATGTTGGGTTCATTACGTAGTTTATAAATCCATCACAAACCAAAATCTCGGATACGCGTTTGTCTATTGTGATACTCATGAAATTACTTTTTGATTTGTAATAAAACGTATTACAATCAAAAATGTACTCACATAAGATAGAGATGCTGGATTTTTTAAACAGCGCAAGTACGCAGTTTAAGTATTCCGCGGTGAATAAGATTTCTAACCGACTGATAATTCATATTCATGATGGTACAAATATCTTCATATTTTTTCTCTTCTATATAATACAATTCAATGGCGCTACGCTGGCGAGGTGACAACTGATCAAGCATTTTGGATACAAACATATTGTTTGATTTTACTTTTTCGGCAGCAATATAATCGTGTTCTATGTTGTCGCTCGAGATGATATCCAACTCCTCTACTGCCACATCTGAGAGATGTACACGTTTGCGACTTTCATCGCAAAGTTTATTTTTTAACGAAATAAGCAGATATGATTTAAAATTTAAAATCAAATCTAATTCAGTTCGTTTGTTATAAATCTTGATAAATACTTCTTGAATACAATCTTTTAAAAGCTCAACGTCAGTAGTCAGTTTATAGCCATAATTATATAGCATGTTGATATGCAAGTTATATAATTTTGAAAATGCAGCCACATTCCCTTCTTTAAAATCTACAAGTAGTTGAGTTGTCTCTACATCTGAATCAGTGTAGGTAGTTGTTTTCGAGTAATTGTTTTCCATCACGGTACAGTATTAAAAAATTGGTTACGTTTTTTGATACGGCAAAATTACACTGTCGGACTACTAAGCGGTTGAAAATTCTGATTTCGTTGTGGTAAAAATAGGTAAACTGCTTTAGAACATGTTTTTGTGTGAAAAAATGGCGGTTTAGAGACGAAAAAAAGCCAAATCAACAGAAAAGTTGAAATGGCTTTTGCAGGAAAATTGGCTTTAAAACTTACAATTTCTGAAACCAATAAGCTCCAGAATTACTTTCAACAGCTTTTAAATCATATACTTGACTTCCGCCAATTGCATTGTCAATTATCGATTCTTTGCCAGTTTTACCATCTACAAACTTTAAAATAAATTTTCCAGATTCCAACTGAACAGGAATATTTGATTTTGATTGGGCAAAAATGATAATTCCCGTACCAGATTTTACCATCATCTTGTATTTGTCAGTATTTACGGGCTTTACATCCATCTGTGCAACGGCCTTCATAAATTCTTGATTATTAAACTGTAACCCCGGAATTGAGCCACCTGCCATGAGCACCGCCCAAGCCATATCAGGGTAATTTTCGGTATAATAGGTCACAGCCTTGTCAGGATATTTGGTACGGTATTCATTAACAGCTTTGTAGGCTTCATCGAATGTCACTTTGCCCACTTTCATCAATCGGGCATGTTGGCGAGGTGCTAAATTCAATCCGCCAAGCGGTGCATAAACTGTTCCGTCATTTTTATAATGCCAATAACGAATATCGATAATATCAACAACTTCAGCACGTTTCGGGTCGGCCAAAATTGAATCCTGCACATCTTTGGTAGTACTTAACGCCACTAAAGCATTTTTGCCGGTTTCAATCTGCCATTCAGCAATTACATCCAGCCAAAACTGAACGAAATGCAACGGCCCAGTATATTCAGCGCTAATGAGTTGCACTACATTTTTATTGTCTGCAAAATTATTCAGACATTGACGAATATAAGTGCGATAATACTGACGGCGAACGGAATTGGTTACGTCGTAAAACATTTCGGAACGGAAAATCCGTTTATCACCAGTAAAATTCACTGGTTCAGGAAAGCCCAGATCGTTGATATTATTGGCCGAACGCCACGGAGAATCCACCCAATGTGCTCCTGCCTCGATGATATTATGTTGGAAAAAGTTTTCGTGAAATAACATCAATCCATTTCGTTGACCTTTGTCGGCAAACTCTTTCAAGCGAGTCCAATACCAGGCATTTGGACGGTTTAGGTCGTATTTCGACAAGCCATCCCAAGCAACGCCCTCACCGCTGCGTGCAAATGGCTGTTCGTAACCAGGCCCCCAAACATCACCGTCACGACGACGAATGCGCTCATGATCATCGCGGCGACGGTCGGTCCACAAAGCATAATTGTGGTCCAGAACGGAAACACCATTAGATTTCATATTGGAAACTACAGAATCAACACGGTCGGTGAGTCCAAAACCTTCGCGACCAGCCACAAAACGGGTGACGTGTGGTCTGGTAAGGTATGATGCAATATAATTCGGTTTCAATTTACCATTCCACCATTGAACATCAATTTTACCACCAGTAATCAATGCTCCATCACACACCAAACGACCATTTTCAATGGCAATATTTGGCATATAAGCTCTCATTTTCATGGGTTTGCTTTTCAACTCATTGGTTGTCATTAGTTTTGAATGTTCTGCCGATGGAGCAATTGCTTGATTTATCCACATTTCTAAGGTCAGCAGCGGTTCGTACGCTTCTTTCATCATTTTTTGAGCATCGGCAACAGGAGGACTGCTCGAAGCATCCGTGTTTTTAGGTAAAACCCGTCCACGCACCGACACATCTTGATTCAAACGAGCTGCAAGTTGTGCATAATAAATGCTGCGGGGCTGAACGTGATTATTCGATTCTGCCCATTCGCCGTCACCAGAAAATTGCGCCCAACAGCCGTAAGCACGATTTTTTGCGTCTGCTGATGGAGAATAACATTCAATTTCGGCGGCCGAGCATTGCCAAAAAAGGCTGTTGGAAGTATTCCAGCCAGCTCCATTTTTGCTTTGACCCAGATTTTTGAAAGTAAGATTATGACCGTCGATATTGACAACATCAAACAATAATCCGCAAGCCCAAGCATCAATTGCGCCACTGAAACCCAGCGCATTTTTGGCTTCGCATTGCACAAAAGCATTTGGACCCGGAGCGCAATAACCTGCTGCAAAATTGTTTATGCCGTTTTCGGAATAACATCGTTGGAATAGATTTTGCTGCCCCATGCTATAAAAAGTAATGCGACGAAAACCGCCAATTTCTGAAACCGGGTCTTTGGAAATACAATCTTCAACTGTAATTTTTGAAGTGGTTGGCTGTAGAAAAACAGCACTTCCCGCAAAATGGGAAAAATTGATTTGTCGCACCCAACAGTTTTCGGCATTTTCAATCGAAACACCAGTCCAGCAATGGTCTTCGTCTTTTGGATATTTCTGATTGTAATCGGAAATCATGGTCAGATTTTCAACTCCTGAATTCAAGATACGCCCAGCCCATTCATATTTCTGAGCAAAAGCGCCACCAAATTGAGCATCAAGAGCAGCGGTAAGTGGTGCATCCAGTGTAATTTTAGTCCCAGAGATTGAAACAATTGTTCTGTCCCAAGTCACATCAATATCACCCGGTTTCCAGCCTAATGCGCTGATACCTCCGCCATAAATATCACATCCAACGGATTTTATCCATTCAGATGTAGAAGGTCGAATAATATTGATTCTGTCACCAACTTTCAAGTTTGAAACGGAATTAAGTTCAAACGTTTTTTCATTGACAGGAACATATGCTGAAGTCATTTTGATAGAATCCTTCTGAACTTTATTGTTTATTCCTTCGATGTGAAGTACCGCCGAACGGTCAAATCCGTGTTTCATAAGTACGGTTTCGTGCTTGTCCAAACCGCGCAAAACAACGCCTGAAGCCTGAATCCAAAGATTTTTCTCCAGATTGTAAATGCCTTTGTCCAACAAAACTGCTCCACGGAATCCTTTTGCATCAGGTTTCAATGCCGAAACGTAATTGATGGCACGTTGAATAATTTCTGAAGCGTCGCCCTCTTGTTTTGGCACAAAAATGGCATTGTTTACATTTGGGATGTCCTGTTCAGAACTTTTGTAGCCACAATACGAAAAGTCGAGAATGCTATTGCCTTTTGCATCTTTGGTGTAAGTAATTTTCCCATCTTTTACTTGAAGTGGAAATTTTTGCGCCACTAATTTTTGCATCATGAATACGCAAAATAGACTCAAAACGAAAGGTGCGAATTTGTAGGATTTCATTTTTGATGTATTTTTTATTTGCACAATCGATGGTTACTAAAAACATCGATTGTGTAAACATAAAACGTGTGGGAAGGTCTTTTGTAATCAGTGAAATCACTTTTTACGGTATTTACTCATATATTCAGTAGGCGTTTGACCGTATTTCTTGCGGAAGCACTTTCCGTAATAGCCCGATTCCTTAAATCCGACTGCAAATGCCACTTCGGAAACTGTCATATCGGTGTTTTTCAACAACTCTATCGACTTGGTAAGGCGCACTTCTTTAATGGTATCAACAGGAGCCAAGCCAGTCAAACTTTTCAGTTTTTTGAAGAAAGCGGAGCGGCTGATACCAATATTGTCGGCAATGGAGTCGATGTTAAAATCACTGTTATCGATATTTTCTTCGATAACACGATGAATTTTCTCGATAAACTGAAGGTCCTTTTTCTGCAAATAGTTTTCGTAAATATCGTTGCTTTCAGGTTCAACGGTTTTTTCCTGTTTCCAAATTTTTTCGCGGAAAACTTTACGGTCACTCAGCAATTGTTCAATGCGAGCAATCAGATATTCCTTGTTAAAAGGCTTTGTAATATAAGCATTTGCACCCATACTTATGGCCTTGATTTTTTCTTTATCATCGCTTATTGCTGTCAGAATAATTACAGGAATATGACTGATTTGGAAGTCGTTGCGCATTTGTTGCAGCATTTCGGTTCCTGTCATTTCGGGCATCATTTGGTCCGTAACCACAATGTCCGGGTGATATAAATTCACCTTCTTCAATCCTTCCACACCATTCCCTGCTGTATATACTTTGTATTTATCGTCGAGTTGCAAACGCAGTAAATTGCACAAATCCTTATTATCTTCCACCACCAGAAGTGTTGGTAAATCGGTTTTTCGTTCATCCTCTTCAATTTCTAACGCCTCGTTCAATGGTGCGACTTCAACTTCCTCGCCATCGATTTCAGAAACTGTATCGCCTACATAAAAATTGACTTCCGAAGGATTAAAATGTTCTTTATTGAGCAATAATTCAACCACGAAAACCGAGCCTTGTTCGGATTTGCTTTCCACATTGATAACTCCGTGGTGCAGGTTGACAATTTCTTTCGACAATGCCAATCCAATTCCGGTGCCAGGATATTGAGCACTTTTAGAGTTTTCGCCCTGGAAAAATCGTTCGAAAACTTCTGATACTTTATTTTGCGGAATACCCACACCAGTATCTTCAACACGTATAATACATTTTTCGCGGTCATCACTCAAGCTCGTAGTGACAAAAATACTTCCGCCGGGCTGCGTAAATTTAAAGGCATTTGACAACAAATTCCTGACTACAATTTCCAGTTTTTCCTTGTCGGCCCAAACCAAAATTTCTTCATCGGACAAATGGAAAGTGAAACTGATTTCATTTTCTTCCGACAGCAGACTGAATTCTTTGTGAAATGAATCAACCAAGCTGTTCAAATTCAAATGCGAGACGTGTAAAATCATTTTTCCATTCTGAATTTTACGGAAATCGAGAATTTGATTCACCAGTTGAAGCATCTGATTGGTGTTTTTCTCAATCATTGCCACATATTGTTCGCCTTTTTCGGTTAGATTTTGCTTTTGTTTCAACTCCTGAATTGGCCCCATAATCAGGGTCAGTGGCGTTCTCAATTCGTGTGAAATATTGGTGAAGAACTTGATTTTCAACTCCGAAACACGTTGCTCAACATACATTTCGTTGCGCATTTTTACGTAAAAAATTACACCTCGAATGGCAATAAAAACAAATGCTAAAGCAAAAATGGCATAGATTCCTTTGGCCCACCAGGTTAACCACCAAGGTGGCAAAACGATAATTTCCAATGTTTTTTCGGACTTCAACGAAGCATTTGCTTCATCGATGGTCTGTACCTTAAAAGTATATTTTCCCGGAGGAATATTTGGATAAGATGCAATGCGATTTTTAGCGTTAAAATGCCATTCATCTTCAAATCCTTCCAGGATATATTTGTACGAAACGCGGTTTTGATTGTAATAATTCAGTGCTGCAAATTCAATTACAAAAGTAGACTGATTGTGTTTGAGAGTAATAGAATTGGCATAACGAATCGATTCTTTGAGAATTGGATCGTCAGTAAAGCTACGCAAATCGTGGTTAGAAACTTGAAAATCAACAATAAATGTTTTGTATTCGCAGTTGTATGATCCAATTTTCTGTGGATTGAAAGATAGAATTCCCTTGCGATTACCAAACCACAAATCGCCCGAATGCAACTTCAACGCACTTTCTTCTTCCATTTGCACGTTCAAAAAACCATCATAACGGTCGAAGTTTCGGAAGCTTTCTTTTTGTTTGTCGAAACGCGACAGCGCATTTTCTGTTGCCAACCACAATGCACTTTCGTTATCTTCAACAATGGACAGTATTACGTCGCTATTCAAACCTTCCTTGATGCTATAGGATTTAAAAACAGGTCGTTTCGCTTTCTTGTCGTACTTCACCAGCTTATTCAAACCACCACCGAACACGCTAATCCAGATTTGCGATGCAGCATCTTTGTAAAGCACATAAATGTCATTGTCAGAAACATTTGAGCCAATCGTTTCATTTCGGTAAATCTCAAAAGCAATTTGATTTGGATTTTTAAAATGACTATCAAATGACATCAAACCGTCGCTCGTACCTACCCAAATTCGTCCGTCCTTATCTTCGGTCATGTTTCGGACTTCCATATACAGGCCGTATTTTGGATAATTTTCGAAGCTATTGAACTTGTTTTTAAAAGTAAAAGCGCCATTTTGAGTGGTTATCAGATTCAATCCGCCACCAAAAAGTGCCACCCAAATGCGATGCTGACTATCTTCGTAGGTATAATAAACATCATCGCCACTAATAGACGAAGGATTCAATTCGTTGGAAATGAAACGTGTAAAGGTATAGCCCAAAGGAGAAGAAGGATTTGCTACAGCAAGCACCAATCCGTTTCCTTTGGTGGAAAACCATAGATTACCGCGGCTGTCTTCCATAATATGATATACGTTTCCAATTGGAAAGTTTTTATCTGAAAAGACTTGTTTCACGGCAGCATTTTTGTCCAGTCGATACACTTCGGCCTGACGGGTTGCCACCCAAATATCGCCACTGCGGGTCTGACACATAGTTTTTACTGCCGGGTCGGAATGCGTGTTAACATTGGCAGAGGGTAGCTGGAAAAGATTAAATTGCTGTTTGGGGAAACTAATCCGAAAAACACCATTGGTAGTGGAGGTCAACCACAGAATATTGTCTTTGTCCAATAAAATATCGAAAAAGACTTTTTTATCTCCATTTTGGGTTAATTCCGACTGAGTGTTTAAAACGGTTACAGTTAGTTGCGAGCGGTCGAACCAAACCAAATCGCCCGAGGTGGTGAGGAAAAACACACCTTGTTCCTTGCCATCCTGAAGCTTAAGCGATTTATTTACCTTCCCATTGGGCAAGTCAAATCGTTTGCTCAACCGATTGAACGGGTCATAATAAATGATGGACGACTGATTAATTTCGAACCAAAGTTTATCGTAACTGTCGATATACGAATTT
The DNA here is from genome assembly GCA_037142715.1 of Paludibacter sp. Taxonomy (GTDB): domain Bacteria; phylum Bacteroidota; class Bacteroidia; order Bacteroidales; family Paludibacteraceae; genus Paludibacter. The sequence continues at coordinate 27,455 of JBAXAD010000022.1, forward strand.
GTTACAACATCATTTCCCGACAGACCCAATGCCTTGATACAATTTGAAGTCCTTTCGTCGTATTCAAAAACACCTTTGTTGGCAATGGAAATAAAAAGGCTTTTCCCGTTAAGGCTGATGATATTCTGAACTTCGCCTGCACCATGAAACAAGGCAATTTTGTTGACATTCCCATTGCTATAGTCTACCTTATAAAGATTTCCGGTGTTATCGCCCAGCCAAAGTGCTTTGCCACTCTTATAAGCACATGTAAATTCCTGGCCAGCTTCAGTTGCAATTTTTCGAAGTACAAAATCGGAAGGTTTCGATTTCAGTGCTGCACCTTTTTTGCATGAAATTATCTTATAATCCAAGCCTATCCAGTTGATATAATTTGCATCTTCCACCAGCAAATTATTCATCACCTTGTGCTCGCGTTTGCTTTGAGAATCATATAGCAGCGAAACTTCCAATTTGCCATTTCCTCTAGAAACTGTTTTTAGCAAATCTTTATTTTTGGTAAGAAGCAATAAATCACCTGTTTCGGTCTTTTGGATTTTGATAATCTTAGGACTAACCGAATATTTCTTCTTTATCTCATTGAAAACATCATAATACAATTCATTCTTTTTATCGAAAAGATAGAGTTTGTGGTCGATGGTTTTTACCCAAATATTACCATCTTTTGCTTCAATAATGGATTGCAATTTATGTGGTGGAATGTCGATATTATAATCATTGCGCGTGTTGTAACTTTTGAATTTCACACCGTCAAAACTGCTAAGTCCATACCAGGTACCAAACCACATAAATCCATCACCATCTTTCATGGCGCAAAAAACCGTGTTGTGTGGCAATCCATTTTCAATGGAATAGTCTTTCACAATCATGTTTTTGTTGGAGAAAACCAATTGGGAGACAACGATAAATAATTGAACTAGAAATAATGATTTTTTCATGCTGAAAAATGGAAATAATTTGAGGCAAAACAACGTACAAATATATAAAAACTATTTATATAAAACGTTTGAATACCAATAAATTATTATAACTCAATGGGAATTTAGGTCAATTTGGAAGTCGTGTTTTGTTTGAATATGAAGTTCTAAAATAATTTTTCCCACGGATTATTGCTGCGAAAAGGAACGGCAGGCAATCCGGCAGAATTAATGAAATTGGACTGAGCCGCTTCGTTCCAGGCAAAACGAACCGTAACCGGTTGCGGAACTTCGGGCGAAGAAACGATTACTTTATCGCCAACAATCTGGGCATTGGCCGAAACAAATTTGCCATCAGCTCCCGCAATGCTAAACCAAGTGAGCGGTTTTCCGTCGCGACTTGACAATCCGTCGCCAATGTTTTCGAAAGTGACTTCAATTTTGTCGTTCTTTACTTTCAAACTTTTATAAGTAGGACCATAACTTACAATTTGGTTGAAACCGTAAGTTTTGTTCAATGCCACCAAACTCAAGCGGCGACCCACTTCCCATTTATAGCCGGGATGCAAATCCACAATGCTGTCCACCAAATCGGTGATGGTTATCATTCCGGTATTTGGAAGCTGAAGTGCCAATGCCTGTGACTCCCAAAATTCGGGGAGGTTATCGGTGGTATGTGGACGAACATCTTTGGACGCCGAGTAATTATAGGGCGCAATTTGCACAAAATAAAACGGCATTTTGGGTGCTTTCCAATCATTGCGCCAGCTTTCAATGAGTGTTTTAAATTTGTAAGCATAGCGAATATTTTCGTTCAGGAAACAATTCGATTCACCCTGATACCAGAGAAATCCACGAAGTGCGAAAGGAATAAGAGGCTGAATCATGGTGCTGTAAAACTTGCCGGGGTCGCCACCGTCGGCCGACAGTTTCTCCAGCACTTTTCCGTCCTTCATCACGGGTGCAACCTCCATTTTGGCGGCTTCAATCCACGGTTCTATGCGACTTCCGGGAACAGCCGACGAAATCATGCCGATGGGAATGTGCAGTTTGGCGTACAATTCTTTGGCATAAAAATAGCCCACGGTCGAGAAATCTTTGAGCGCAATGC
>JBAXAD010000023.1:0-28019 GCA_037142715.1 Paludibacter sp.
GTCGGAATGATTTCGCTCCTTGAATCAAATTACGAAGTAAATTTTAAATCCGTCTTTTTTATCCGCTACATCGGCGAAATCCGCGTTCTATTCTTATTTGTTTGTCAAGAAAATGGTGATTTCGTTTTAGTGCTAAAGTCCCATTTATTAATCTTTGTTAGTTCAAAGAAAAACAAATGATATTCATAAATGGAAATACTGGATTATTGAAAATAAGCTCCCGAAACAATCTCGGGAGCTTACTCAAATTAAACATAATATGAACTTATTTCTTGGTAACTTTCATAACAACGGTTTCTTTATCAGAAATAACACGCACAATGGCATTGCTTTCCAACATTGGGAAAGTAATACTTGTTGCATTACTTTTTGCTGATTGCAGCAATTTACCACTGAACGAATATACTTCCACTTTCGATTGAAGTGGCAAGTTAGTCAGCACCAATTCATTGTTTGTGGTATAAGAAATAATCTTGCTGCCCAATGCACTTAATCCTGTAACTTCACCCGAAATGCTTTTCTTGGCACTTAACGCACCAGATTCTGATACTGCCATCACATCGTAAACAACACTCTTGGAATAAGTTGCATCGGTATAAGTGGTAGCTGTAGTTATTCCTACCACCACATTGTTGCGCGAAATGATATAACAGATGGCATAATTGGTAGCATCCCAATTCAAAGTACCACTACCAATGGTCAGATTCACTGGTGCTTCCGTTGTTTCAGTAAGCATTAATGGTTGCCAGCTATCAGTGCCTTTTAACACATTATCCAAAGTGTATTGTGCTGCCTGATTGTCCGTCAACACGGTTTGTAAGCCACTGGTTGTAGCACTACCATGCGATGCATCTGTTGTGAATGAACTTTTGCGGTTCGACAAATCTATTACACTATTTGTGGAAGTTGTACTGTTATATTCTGCGAATAAAGCTGGTATAACTGCCATATCTGTCCATCCCAATGTAGCAGGTACAATGTTCATTTTCGTGTTCAAATAAATAGAACGTGGAGCATTTTGCCATGGTCGGCCCAATAGGAACTGATTATTTTGAGTAGCCGCATCACCATCAATTGTACAGCTATTAAACACATATCCATAAGTTTGCGTTACCAGCGTACTTGGAGCGGTACAAACATCACCACCAACACGACCCACACAATAAAGTAAACATTGGTCGAAGAAAATGTCGCCGCCTCCAAAAATATAATCAATTGCGCCTTCAATTCTACAATTTTGATACAACTGGCGTACATTGCTGCCAGTTCCAGTCAAGTGCGTATCCTGAAAACCTGAGAGTTTTACATTTTTCATTGCACCGCGATCTCCGTATTGTTTCAAAGCCACCGCTTGTCCAACTGCACCGGCGGTATTAGCAATTGTAATGTTTTCGGCATAAAAATCATTCGCCAAAATCTCTACAGTTTGGCTGGTTGAAGTACCCAAAGTAACCCCATTCACTACCAGGCCGCTATAATGGCTTCCGGTAATAACTACGCCATCCTGACTTTGACCAATTAAATGCACTTTGTTTTTATTCACTGCCAATGAAGGATATTCACTATAAGTACCGTTTTTCACAAAAATCAAATAAGGATTGGCACTGTTTAATGGTGCTGCATCAAAAGCCGATTGAATGGTGGTACCGTTTCCACTGCCATCTTGTGCCACCACAAAATCGAATACTTTGGCAAGCGGTTGAGGGCGAACCATTGTTTTGAAATTCACGGTGATACCAGCATAAGGATTTCCCGACATATCTGTCAATGCACCTGCAGGAACTGTAAATGAATAGTTGGTATCATAAGCCAATTTGCTGTATGGGAATGTTACCGTTTTGGAACCAAAAGAAGGCATTAAGGTTGTTGCGCCCAAGGTGCAGTTTCCAGTTCCGGCAATCATTTTTTCGTCGAATGTCAATGAAATTGAACCGTTGGCAGAGGCATAAGTAGAAGCTTCTGCAGGAACTGAAGAAACCAAGCTCGGTGGCGTTACATCATTGGCAACAAAAACATCGGCATACACAAATACGTTGGTCAACGCCATTCCGTCATTATCGGCAGCGGTTCCCAAAACAGGACTCGTTACATCAGCTATCCAGCGCACATACACTTTGGTTTGACCTTCGGCATCTATCGGTAATGTGGCATTCAAATCTTTCCAACCTGCATTATAAACTGAAGTAATGTCAGTAGAATTCAAATCTGTAAAGTTGATTCCATCCAATGAATATTGCATTTTCTGAACGGCATAACATTGATAATTACCGCCCACCATCGATTTCACTTGTACGTTTTTAAATCCAGTGGTGGAAAATGATGCTTGGAAATATCGACGAGTAGTAGCAAAACTCGCAGCAGCAGTCCATATACGAATACAAGGATAACTTGGAGAAAAACTTGCGAGACTTGCCAACCAGTTTACAGCTGTTCCGGTAGGTTCGTAAAGTGAAATAGTACCTGTGTTGCCTCCATCCGAATAAAAATCACCAATACGAGCAGACCTAACATCCTGTGCCAAAAAGTTCCAACCTACAATAAAAGGAATCTGGTCGAAAGTGGCAGTAAATGACTTGTCGGCATCCACCAAAATGGTACGTGAGGTTCCGGTTGTATTGTCTTCCCAGTAAAGGAAGTTAGTCACTGCATTGGGCACAACGCTCATCGTAACGGTTGTTCCAGATTCATATCGTCCATTGGTGGCAGCAGGGCTCAATGAAACATTTCCCCATTGGCTACCCGATTTTGCAACCGTATAAGCGTAAGTAGTCAATGTGTTGTAAACAGCTTTTACAGTGGTGTTGGCTTGAATATTGAACACGTAGGATGCGTTTGAAGAAAGTACGTTTCCTGATCCATCTTGCCATTCTTTAAATTGATAGCCAAAATTACGGGTTTGTGTCAAAGTGATTTGGTCACCTACATTATAAGTTGGTGAGTTTGGAGAAACCGTTACTGTTCCAGCTCCTAATGGTGAAACAGATGTTGATAATGTTGCGGGAACTGCCACCACAGGGTTTAAAGACCAACGAGGATCACCAATGCCGGTAATCGTTGTAGGTGTTGTGTTTATTTTCAAAGTAGTCCAATCATAACTTAAAGCAGTGGTCACAACTTCGGTATTGGTGGTCAAAGTACCTGTTATTCTAGTTGCTGCAAAATTATTGGCCAATATGGTATTGTTTATATTTCCAATAATTGTTGTGTTATTACTGTTAAGTTGTAAACTTAAATAAGTTGTAGTGCCATCGTTTGAATCTGAAATGATACAGTCTTTGAATGTATAACTTGAACTTGGATTGGCATTGGCATTGAAAAGCTTTTTACTAACCGTTACTGTTGGAATTCCTTTTAAGGTAGAAGTGTTTTTAATCAAACAACATTTTTCCATTGAAAAAACAATAGGTGTAGCTACAATTTCTGAATACCAAAATCCATTGGCACAATTGTAAATGGTTGAATTGGTAAATGTTGCATTTGATACTTTAGCTGTTTTAAGGGCAAAAACACTATAGGAAGGATTTTCGCGGCCCATATCATAGATGGTTGAATTGCTTACATTCAAATTTGTAATTGATGTTGCGTTAGCATTGTCGCAGCGGAGTAAAGTTCTACCATAACCATGAATAGAACAATCTTTTATTTTAAGTAATGGTATGGTAATAACTGCCGCAGTGGAAGTAATAAAGTACCTTGAAGTGGTAGGTGTTGCCACTCCTTCCACATCATAATAAGCTTCCACTCCATCCAATGTTAGGCTACAACCGGTGGTACTGTAAAGAAAAGTTGTTTGGAATAAAATAGGTTTTGTCGCTGCAGTTGGTTCTGCCATGATGGTTACACCTTTTGTAATGGTCAATGCACTTGTGGCATAACTACCCGAAGCCAAAGTGATGGTATCGCCCACCGAATAAGCAGTCCATGCTGACGCAAATGTGGCAGTAGAAGTTACATGGATTTGTGTTGCCCCAACACGGAATACCGATGCCAGGCACAAAACGATTAGAAGTAGAAATTGTTTTTTCATGAATATTGATTTTTGAGTGTTAGAATTCGTGGCAAAAATACAGCATTGATGAATATTGAATGGTCACAAATTGATAAAATAGGTGCATAATTTAGGTTTCTGTATATTTCTGTTTTTATTCTAATACATTAGTTTCCTATCTGTTATGTGTTGTTATGGATTTCTTCAAATAAAAAAGACCGTCATCGATTATCAATGACGGTCTTTCTATTCTACTTCAGATTTTTATTGTCTCCAACGAGGATCACCCGCGGTGCTGTATCCTGAGAAATCTTTGTCTTTCAACGTGAAATTATTATTCGCAGGATCAGTAAATATATCTGTGGATGATTTCATATACTCGTTTACACCAGTCATTGGATAGCCCACATTCACCAGACAATCGGTTGTTTTGTAATAATCGAACATGAACTGAGTCGTCATTTTAGGACTAGTTGCGCGCATGGATTGCGTTCCATCAAACACAGTCGCATTTATTTTTCCAAATATAGAATTGGAAATGCTAAAGCTTACTGGCAAGAACGTTACATTAAAATTGAAAATGTATTTACCGTTTCCAAAACAATTGTAGAACGTACAAGCATCAATGATAATGGAAGCAGCCGAGCTTTTCATATTGCCCAACGCATCGGTCATGTTGTAGAATGTACATTCCCTCACTTCAAGGTTATTCATCTTAATATTGGCAGCAGCAGTGCTTGTTAAACCATAACTTCCTAAATCATGAATGATACATCCGGTAAATGATACTTTCTCAAGAACTGTATAGTTGGCATCATTCTGCATACGTACTATTCCTCTGACGGTGTGGATATTACAATTATCGAAAGTCACTTCCGAAAGGGCACGTGTTACACTTTCATTTATGAAATAATCGGCAGTATATACATTACCAGTATATTCGATATTTTTCAATTTGATTTTGGTAATTCCTGCTCCCATCTTAACGCTGGTAGCATTCAGTTTCGCCTGTGTTCCACCTTCCACGCCCCAAAAAGTCAATGACGTGATATTGTCGTTCAATGGCAAAGTGGTTGAAGTTGTGGCAAGAACCGGATCAAACCATGTGGCAACAAAAGTAGAGCCAATAGGCATTACCAGTGTAATATCACCCGACAAATCTTTCAGAACGGTGTAGATGTCTTCCGTACCTGTCAAGCGAATAATCACACCTGTTGATGGTACCGATTCATTGGTTCTGAAAGTCAATTCGCCACGTTTATTGTCCGAATTAAAAATACTGGCAGTATAGGTTGTTGATCCTTTTAGTCCATCAAATAGTTTTAGAGAAGCTTTTTTGTCAGCATCCGTCAACTGATAAGTGATGGAAGTTGCATCGGTTAATGAGGTCAGCACAATGTGACTAACGTCAGCACCGGTTGCATCCCAATGCAAAATCACCGATATGTCCGTTTTCTCCGTTGTAATTATCCCTTTAAAGATTTGCTCGCTCTTGGTTAGAAAAGTAACCATATCATATTTTGATTCGGGTACATTGGCGGCCACGGTAACTGATTTTAATCGTGCAGAATAACGCATTCCACCTTTTAAATTGGTAACCACAAGACTGTATTTGTTTGTAGTGCCTGCATCAGCGGTCAAGGTGTCAATTGAAACCTTCACCGTTTTTGCGATATTTGTAAACTGCAAACTGTCTTCGCTAAATTCGATGACGTATGCGGTTGCCTCACTTACTTTAGAGAAAGTCAGTTTTACACTTGTGGCAGTTACGGTAGCTGTTTCAAAAGTGACAGACGAAAACAATCGTTTGAAACTTGCATCAACCGGAAATTCGTAGTTATCGCACGATACCAAACTGATTGCGGCAATAACTGTAAATAAACCAGCATAGATGAATTTTATATATTTTGATTTCATATTTGTTGTTCTTTTTAAATTAATAGCCATAAGAATTGGTAAGTTTTCCTTGAGAATCAGAAATAGCTGTTGTGCTTATCGGATACAAATACCGATTATCGCAAACTCCGTTGTACGCTTGTTGAAGTCCCGAGCTGAAAAGCTTCAGTCTATTGTTATACGCAGTTTTATTTGCATCTGTAAAACCAGCCATCCAAGGCACTTTGGTGTATCCCAAAGCAGTTAATTCATCGACGGTTAATAGGTCCAAATCAGGACGGTCTTCGTAGTAATTCAAATCAGCCCAATTGATATTTTCGGCATCCGAAGCGTATTTGTAATATACATTGAGCGGCAAATTGCTGTAGGTGTTTCCAAAAATAGTAACCGGATTTCCCAACATCATATTTGCAAAGGCAGTTCTTTGATCTTCAATTTTGGATTGCAAAAGGTTCCAGCGAATCAAATCGAATTTACGAATGGCCTCACCACCAAATTCCCATGCACGTTCATTGACCAAAGCATTGAAAAAATTATCGTGACCACTGAGGTTATTTACAAAAGTCTCCACTTTTTCTGCTTGATCGGCAGCTGCAAATGAGCGGGCACGAACCAGTTTAAGTGCACTTTTTGCAGCGTCGGTTGGAGCGCCTTTCAATTCATTTTCCGTTTCGGCGTACATCAATAATATATCCGAATAGCGCATTACCACCCAGTTGATACCATAACCGAACTTCTGAGACGCTGCAAGATTCAATGCCAACCATGAATTATTCATCCAGCGTTGGTCCCATTTGGCAATGTTGTACGACAGCGGATTGGTTTGAAATACTTCCTTCAAATCTCCAGCAGAATTACTGTAGGATTCTTTGGCCACAGTAACATCGCGTCGAAGGTCTTTTTTGTCGAACGAATAGAAATAATATGCGCTGGTATTTACTACGTTTGCATTGTTATTGTAACCATATTTTGTGTTGGTATAAAATCGAACGCCAATGCTGTAACCAATTTCTCCTGTTTGTCCCAGTCCTAGCGCCACTTCAAACATGTTTTCGTTGTAGCTGGTTTCTAGTTTCAATGCATTCACAGTTTTCCAAACATTCAGGTAAGATGGATTCAATTTGTGCTTTCCGTTATCAATAATTTCCTTGCATTTCTGATTGGCCAATGCGTAATAATACTCCCAATTGCTGCCTCTCTCCATTGGATAACCGGGTTTGTCGCGCAATGAATAACCACCTCTCGAAAGGCATACACGAGCAATAAGTCCTTTGATAAATCCTTTGGTGATACGTTCGCTGGTGTACGAACCTTCACCCACCCAAGGCACGGATTTTTCTGCTTTCAATAAGTCATTGAGCATATGAGTATAAATGGTGTCACGGTCTGTTTTGCCCAAATATACATTTGACAAATCGGGATTGGTGGGTTCTTCCTTGAACGGAACATCGCCCCAGTGTTTCACCAATTCATAATAACCCATGGCACGCATGGTCAACACTTCGCCCAAAAGTTTATTCATTTTGGTTGAATCTGCAGTTTGCATAACCGGACTGTTATTTATCCCTTCAATACACAGGTTGGCCCTTTCAATCATTTTATAGATATTGGTCCAAACAAAAAGACTATTTCCAGGTGTTCCGTAATAATTGGAACTTCCTCTGTTAGTGGCTTGGTTGTAGCTTGTTTCGTCGGCTCCAGCATATTCAATGTCGGAATTTGTAGACCAGTTCATACTTACGCGTTGTGCATACAGATTGGCATCCGCCACCAGCGCATACACTCCCATCATGTTATCTTCGGTATATGAAAGAGATTTGTACACTGTTTTTTCATTAAACTTGGATGCGCTATTGGTATCTAAGTAATCATTGCACGACGTCCACGACAGACAAATCAATGCTAATAATATATATTCTATTTTTTTCATATCAATCTAATATTTAAAATGTTACATTAAATCCAGCCACAAACGAACTCGCTTTTGGATAAGCCGAGAAATCAACTCCAGGAGTCAACGGCGAACTTCGACGGGTACTTACTTCAGGATCAGCTCCAGTGTAGTTGGTCCAGCAGAATAAGTTGTAACCCGAAGCATACAATCGGAAGTTTTCCATGTGCAGTTTCTTGGAAATATTCTTTGGCAGGGTGTAACCAATCGTCAAATTACTCAATCTCAAAAATGAACCATCTTCTACTGCCCACGAGTGAAACACGGTAGTTGTCATGATAGGATGCCAAATTGATGCATTCTGGTTCAACTCCTGAAGTCGTGCCGGATTGGCATTTGTTCCATAATAAACATTGTAACCAGTTGTTGGGTCAATGGTGGTAAACCGATTGGCAAGGCTCATTTCGGCTCCTAAGTTTTGATATTTACGGGTCAATAAATAGGCAGTATTGTCCAGTTTATTGGCATTGTAGATGTCGTTTCCAACCGACCAGTTGAAGAATACCGAAGCATCAAAACCATAGACTGTTGAATTTAATCCAAAACCACCAGTATGCACTGGGTTTGCATTTCCAATAACGGTACGGTCATCTTCTGTGATTTTTCCATCTGGTACTCCATTTGGGCCTGAAATGTCTTTCAGTTTCAATGCACCAGGACCAAAATACTTTCCAGCACTGATTAAAGCTGCATCGCTAGCCACACCAGCTTTCAAATCCCATGCTTGTGAAGTTGCATTCCAATTGAAATCATCAAATGAGTAGGAACCTTCAGTTACGTAACCATACATTTGACCAATTGGGCCACCTTCTTTTACTAAATAATCAAACGTTGGTTCGGCACTTCCGTTCCAACCCGAACCATAAAGTTTGAAATTGTTTTCTCCGTTAGAGAATTTGTCAATATTGTTTTTGTTGAATGAGATATTGAAATTGGCAGACAACGTGAAATTTTTCTTTTGTACAAATACCGCATTCAATGATAACTCAGTTCCTTTGTTGGAGGTTTGACCAATATTCTGATACTGTTGTGAATAACCCGATGCCGATGGAAGTGGAACGGCCACAATCAGATTTTTGGTGACATTGGAATATAATTCAAGCGTACCAGAAAGGCGGTTTTTGAAGAATCCAAAATCCAATCCAACGTTTTTGGTAATGGTGGTTTCCCATGTCAAATCAGGATTCAGTAAAGTTGAACTTACCACCAAAGCATTTTTTATCACTTCGTTTGGATAATAGGTTTTGGTGCTGGTCAAGTTGGCATAACTATAATCCTGACGCCAGTAGGTTCCAACGCGGTTATTTCCTACAGCACCATAACTCAACCGGAATTTCAGGTTCGACAACCAGTTTTTTTGTGATTCCAAAAATGGTTCTTCCGAAACCCGCCAAGCTGCAGCTGCTCCTGGGAAGAATCCCCATTTATTCTTCGGTGAGAATACACTTGCACCGTCTTCACGTGCAGTCAAAGTAAGTAAATACTTGTCGTAAGCAGAATAATTGATACGTCCAAAGTATGAGGACAATCGATTCGGTTCGCCAATGGCAGTACTGATGGGTTGTGGAGTTCCCAAAGTCATCACGGCCAATACTTCCGAAGCGGTCATGGCCGATGGGAAGAACTTCGATAAAATCGTTGTCGTGTTTGTTTGATAGCTGTTTATTTCCTCACCAACCAGAAGGTTGAATTTATGGTCTTTTGTAATCTTATAATCATAATTCAGCGTGTTTGAAATGCCCCATGAGCTACCCAATTCATCATCTTTCTGTCCTACAGGTTGTCCAGCATTTTCATTGGAAGTTCCTGTTCCGTTGGTCCAAACTTGATCCGTAGTGTTGTTGATAAAGCTGTAATTGAGGTTAGTAGAAAAACGCAGCCCTTTGGTTATGTTCCAATTTATAATACCATTGAACATGGTATTCAATTTATATTGCTCTTTGTATTCGTTTTCTATCGACTTGATGGGGTCGAGCAACAAACTTGCAGATTCTGGATTGTTTTGATTTTCTTCGTCTTGTATCGATGGATCAAAAGCCCTGAGTCCTTTTGTTGGAGCATATTTCACAACGTTGCGAAGTTTCGTGGTGGCACCTGATCCCGCTGAAACACTCGGGCCATCGGTAGTTGAATACGACATGCGACTGCTAAAAACGAAATCGAAACTATCGTTGAGCTTGGTGCTCATTTTAAAATTCACATTACTCCGTTTAAACGCAGAGTTCAACATGGTGTATTTGTCATCCGTTTGTGTTACACTCAGGTTATATTTGGTGTCTTTTGTTCCACCCATTAAACTTAAGTTGTAATACTGCTGAACGCCAGTATTTCCAAATACTTCGTTTTGCCAGTTTCTACCTGCATCCGATTTGTAAATGTCCAGATCCTGAAATTTCCCGTAATAATTCTGGAATGTACTGCTCTGGTCTAATTCATATTGATAATAAGCATATTCGTAAGGAGTTAAAACCTTGATGTGATTAGACGTTTTTTTCATCCCAACATACGAATTCAAACTCACGGATATTTTTCCTTCTTTCCCGCTTTTAGTGGTAACAACGATAACCCCATTTGCACCTTGCGCACCATAAATGGCCGTAGAAGCTGCATCTTTCAATACGTCGATAGAGGCAATATCAGTTGGTGGAATATCGGAAATACTTTTTACCACAAATCCATCCACCACATATAATGGTGAATTGTCTTGAGTGATAGAACCACCACCACGAACCCGGATAAGGATATCTGCATCTGGTGAACCCTCGGTAGTGGTCACGCTCACACCAGCCATTCGACCGGTAAGTGCCTGCGCCACTGATGCCACAGGAATGTCTTTCAATGTTTTTTCTCCAACCGAAGAAACGGCACCTGTCAAGTCACGTTTTTTTACAGTTCCGTAACCTACCACCACCACTTCATCCAGTGTTTTGTCATCGTTTTTGAGGGTGACATTTACCACACTTCCCGTAATGGCAACTTCTTGTTTTACCATTCCCACGTAGGAAACTGTCAATGTTTTCGCTTTTTCAGGTACATTCAATTTGAAGGCACCATCGATGTTAGTTATGGTGGCAACTTTTGTGCCTTTTACCGTAACTGAAGCGCCAATAATTGTTTCGCCGGTTACATCTTTAACTACTCCCGAAACTGTTCTGTCTTGAGCACTCAAAGCACCAAAAGATAAAAGCACCGTGAAGATTGAGATTACCAAACGATACAAAAACAGCTTTTTTTGTTGTTTTGCTTCTTTCATTGTTTTTTCATGTATTAGATAATTTGTTGAATAATTTTCTCGGAACAAAAGTAGAGAATTGTATTCTGAAATAGGTGTAATAAATGGTATTTAATAGTGGATAAATTGACTAAAATGCAACATTTGAGCTATAAATGGATAGAAATGTTTTAATAATGGCAAATGTAAATATAGACTATAAGTTTAACAGCTTGGTCTTTACGGAGATTGAACATTCATTATGACAAAAAAAGAGGATGCCTAGTTCTAACTGGACATCCTCTTTCTATTATCAATTATTAATTAGGGTTTGCTGAAAAACTCCTGAGGAGTTAACTGTGCATAACCCCCAAATTTATTTGGGGGATGTAGGAATAATCCTACCTAAACTCCAGAGGAGTTCCCCTTTGTTTTTTATGTATTTGCACATATTGGAAAACTCCGCTGGAGTTCAATTTACATTTTTATTTATACCCCCAAATAAATTTGGGGGTTAAGCATAGGCAATCCCTAGGGGATTTTAAAATATGACTAAAGAATTAGTGCATGCATTTTGAATGTATATGTTCGAAAATACTGCACAAAACTTTTGCGGTTTTAGCGTAATTATCTATTAATCAATTGAATTATGGTTTTCAGCAGACCCTAATTATGCATTATCAATTATGCATTATGAATTACCCTACCTATTCTTTAATGATTTTTTGAGTGATAATGCCTTGTTGAGTATAAACTTTTACCAAATAACTTCCCTTGTTCAAATTACTCATGTCAATGGTTTTGAATTTAGCCTCAATGTGTTTTAGCAAAACACCTGTCAAATTGTAAATATCAATCTTTTCTATTTCATCTTTTGATGTTATTGACAAACTGTTATTTACTGGATTTGGATAAATGCTCAATTTGGAAGCTTCCACGTTTTGTACAGCCGTTGAATTATTGTTTACAACAGCAATATAATAAAGATTTGCAGTATCACCTTTCGTAATGGTATGAAGTCCAGCAGCAAGTGACACTTTTACCACGCCAGCTGCGGCTGTATATGCCACTCCATCCACTTTTATTGTTTTGATAAATGTAGCATCAAATACTAGCGTTAAGTTCGCTGCTTGCGTAGTGGTAAATGTAATGGTTGTTGCTGTCTCAATTTTCAAACATGCAGTAAGCGTTAATCCAGAATAGCTTACGTTTCCAGCGGTAGAATTCATATTTCCAGTGATGGTATAGAAAGTACTTGTTTTGCCTGATGTCGTAAAGTTCTGAATCATATCTCCTGTCGTTGCACCTCCTACAGTGATTGTTCCTGCTCCTAATGCCGGCGTACCTGCACTTCCTGTAGTTGCAATGGAGTAGGAGAGAGTAGCCGTTGGAATTCCCGAAATAGTGATTGTTTTGGTTGCGGCATCTTTTACAAAAGTAATTCCCAATGCAGGCAATCCAGTCACGGTAGCATCGGTAGCATCGCCACCCCAAGTGAAAACAATAGCGTTAATGGCAGTTCCTGTTGTTACTGTTTGGTTACTATTTGCTGGTGAAGTGAGTGTCTGACTGCTTACAGTAATGGTTCCCAATGCTGTTATTGGCGTGCCCGCAGTACCCGCAGTTGTAATGGAGTAAGCTACAGTTGATGTTGGAGCGCCCGTGATAGTGATTGTTTTGGTTACCAACGAATCCTTTACAAAAGTCAATCCTGCTGCCGGCAATCCGATAACAGTTGCATTGGTTGCATCAGCACCCCAAGTGAAAACGATAGATGTAATTGAAGTTCCACTCGCTACTGATTGGTCTTTGTTTACAGGCAAAGTGAGCGTTTGACTGCCTACTGGTGTTACCGATTCTCCCTGAACAAAAACCATTTTGGTGGCATAATTTGTAACAGCAGCTTTTAAGGGTGTATTTACAAGATATTCAGCATCATCTATCGCGTTGTTAAATGTCCATTTTATGTCGCCTCCATTGGTACGACCAGCATATTGCATTGTATTGGTTTTAGCCACATCAGGAGCATCGGGCACTAATGTTTTCACATATAACGTTGCATCGGTGTCAAAGTTATTATAGATACTGGCTCCTGAAAAAGATTTCACGGTAGCAGGAACCAGTTCATCTCTAGTTTTAGCCAAATAGGCATCGAAATCTGTCGTTGAATTTATAACATTGGCAATATTAAATGCAGCACTTGGGTCAGCATATGCAGCAAAACGCATATTGTTTGCAGCATTAGAGGCATCAAACGTATTATTGTAGGCTTTTATCATACCCCCAATCTCACCTGAGAAAGTCCCCAAATTACCTGGGTCGTTTTTTTGAGTAGTTTCATTCCAAACATCAGTTCCTTGTAAAGAAATCATCATTGGGTGTTTTGCATCACGGTAATAGTTGCCTTCTACAAACAAGGACGAACCCATGGTGGAACCTGCACCGTATTTGGAAGTTCCATCGTAGTAGTTATTATAAATATGAGCTGAATAAAACCGTACTCGTGGATGACGTGAATCGGAATGGTCAAACCAATTGTGATGATAGGTTACATACAAACCTGATGTTGTACCTTCGCTCAGCCCCAATAAACTACATTTTCCATTGTCCACAAAGTGATTATAAGAAATGGTAACATAGGTTGATAATTTTACATCCATGGCGCCATCTCCTTTTACCTGATCGGCATCACTTCCGGCATTGCCATAGTACATCTCGTTATTATGAATCCAAACATGGTCATTATCTTGTTGCAATCCAAAATCATCACCGTTTGTGCTATTATTGTTCATGGCAGCAATGTTTCTTATCTCAACATTTGTGGCAGTTTTAAGACAGAAACTCCAACCGTTGGTAACTGCATCATCTCCAACACCTTCGAATGTAAATGATCCAGTAGCATTATTATTGTTCGAGATATATAAATCGCCATTGGTCAAATAGCTTAGGTCAGTTATATTTCCAATAAAACGAACAATCAAAGGGCGTGTATCTTTTCCTTTCTTAAATCCGTCCAAAATGGTTTGTAGTCCAACACAAGGATTTGTTGTTGCACCTGTCACAGTCATTGAAACAGTGTTTTTAGTGTTTTCAGTAATATATAAAATCACCGCAGCAGTTTTTGGGGTGCCATCAATATTATACGCACTTGGTATGTGTCCACCCTGAAATGCAAAACCATTACGGTCATGTGCCAGAATAGTAAGATTTCCAGTTGTTGTTCCTGTTCCTTCAACTCCTGCTGTAACGGGTACCACTTTAAGTGTATAAGTTCCTGCCGCAATTCCAATTACATCAGCACGAAAATAACTGCCATAACTGCGAATAAGCTGGTTATCAATTTTTTGATTGGTGATACCATTGCCACTGTAATATACATTGTAGCTACCTGCCCCAACCACCGGTTGCCATTTTACATAAGCTGATTCCAACCAACCTGCAGATTCATTAATAGTAACTGTCTGTGCCCACAACTGTGCAGAGACCAATAAGAAAACCATGTAAAAAAGAACTTTTTTCATCATATGACTTTTTTCTGATAGAATAAAAATAGGGTTAATAACAATGCAAAATTACTGTTTTGCTGCAAATCCAATGTAGATTATATGTTTTATAATGTGGAGATTTTGTTTGATTGGTTTTTTTTTGTAGTGACGGTTTCATTTTGCAAGTAGAGACGGGGCGCGCCCCGTCTCTACATATCAACCAAATTGGGAAACTAGGGATTCACTTCCACATACACCGAATTGGAAGCCTTTTTCCCATCGGCAGTGGTGGTGAACAAATACACACATTCAATGTCGGCAAGCACCACATTGCGCATTTGCACCAGCAATGCACCTTCAAATGCCTCACCACGAGCTTGACGAGTAAAATACACCGCTCCACGCAGGGTTTTCACCAACACCGTGATGACATCCGTTGCGTCCACCTTCGGGAAATCCATTTGTGAGTCGTAACTCACTGTCAAAACAGAGGCAGCCACCGACGTACTAATCACTTCCACAGCTATCAATGTACCACGTGCAATCTGCAACTTGGGATAATCAATCACTGGCACTTCGCCCGAATTGTCAATGGCACCCGGCAAATTCAATGTCATAAACACATTGTAGGGCGATTGTGACTGAGGGAGATTTAGCAGTCCAGCTTCGGCAAATCCACCAACCCACACCCATGTGTCACCAATCAATTTGAAACATGCCCGTTGGGCTTTTTGTGCATCGGTGTTCTTATCTTTATAATTGAACACCTTTGCGCTAACCACATTCTGCCCCTTGTGGACATAAGTATTGACGTTAGCATACGATTTTCTCATTTGACCCATGATTGGGTTTTGCACTATAGACATAATAAAGTTGGTCGTCACCTGAACCTGAATAGCTACATCGCCTTCTTCGTTGGTTTCGACGATGCAAAATTACTACCATGCCAAAAAAGCCTTGGGCAACTTGCCAGGCAACTTGCCTAATATAATTTTTATATTGCTGATATTCAGCTGTTTATAATGATTCGTTTTTCGTGTTATTTCGCTCGTAGAGACGCGGCATGCCACGTCTCTACACGGTTTGTACATTTATGTTTACCTTATATGGCATTTATAAACGAAAACAGGGCTTCATTTTGGAATGAAGCCCTGTGTAGGGTTGGAAAAGCTTATTGTTTTTTTTTCTAGGATTATCTATTCATTTTTATCTGACGAGTCCATCCTATATTTATTCATCATTATATCAAAATCACTCACTATCATTCTGTCCTGATTCAGATGGTATTTTTCATATTCTCCTTCGGCTAGAGCCACAGCCACTTCATGCGAAACCTTGCCCTGATGGTTCAAAATCTCTTGTTCGTTAAATTGCAGAAAGGCATCCAGTTTCTGTATCCAATCCTTCATATTCATAACCACCCCTTTTCTGGCTTGACTCTCAGCATAATCCAAATACATAGCCACAATGCGGTTCAATCCATCCAATTCAGTTTGATTCAAATAATTTTTGGCAACACCGATGTCAGTTTTCCGAATAACACCTTCGGGTCCATTTTTCCAGCTAGTTAAACCCATATTTTCTTTATTGCTATCCACCCTTGATGCAACTAGCTCAGCAGCTGTTTGTCCTGTTATTGCCCAATGAAGTTTGTTTTGAACCGTAGCAAAAAACGCTTTCGTTTCGGGAGTATTTAATCTATAATCGGAGCTACATTGAGCGTAAATATCGGTTATCTTCTGATAGAAACGCCTTTCGCTACTTCTAATATCCCGAATACGTGCCAGTTGTTCCTCAAAATAATCTTTACCAAATACATTGTTCGGATTTTTCAACCGCTCATCATCCATCGTAAAACCCTTGATAATATATTCCCTCAATCGCTCGGTAGCCCACATCCGAAATGCCGTAGCCTGACTACTATTCACTCGATATCCCACGGAAATAATAACGTCAAGATTGTAGTATTTGGTACTTGTTTCTTGCGTTTTGCCTATTATAGCACCGTGTGGAGTGGTATGTGCAAAATTTGCACATACCACTAGCTCGTTTAGTTCACCAGTTTTAAATATATTACCAATATGCTTGGTTACAACTGTTCTATCTACCCCAAAAAGTTCGGCAATTCGCTGTTGTGGTAGCCAAATCGTTTCATCTTGGAGAAATACTTCCACCTTCACTTTCCCATTGGGTGTGGTATAAAGTAGTATTTCGTTGAAACCGTTCGGCTTTTGTTCTGGGTTGGTAGGCATAAACTGTTGTTTAAATAAATGTTCAATCGTATTTAATATTCTTCTTGAAATTCTCAGCCTGTTCAAAAATATCTTTATACACCTCATCTCTTTCAACAGGTGGATAACCGAACTCGTCCAACAACAATATCAAACCTACTTTCAATGCTGATTTTATATCATCACGTCTGTTCCAGTCGGGGAATTTGGCCTGACTTTCTACCAAGGCTTTCACTTGTTTAGCCAGTTCTATCAATTTATCATTGGGATAAGCAAAGTCGTACTTGGCGCAAAGATCTTTTAATATGTCGTAAAATGCTTTTTCCTCAAAGTCAATGCCCAGATCATCACCTGCCGAAAATTCTTTGTGCGCTTCCCAAATCAAGTTGGTCAATTGCTCGGCTATTTCTTCGTAAACCTCACTTCTCAGTACATCATTTTCATCGCGTTCGTTGTATAGATCCACCAATTTCTGCATCTTTTTTGTGAAGTCAACACCCCTCACTTTATTTACTTTCCTCAATTCACCTATTACTTTTGCCAACAGCTGTTGCAGTAATTTGATTTTGGTATTGGGTAGTTTTATTTTATCAATTTTATCAAGGTAATCTTCATCGAAGATATTCTGTTCAGATACCTTATCATCGCCCATTTTGAGAATTTCTTCCACGCCATCGCTCGCCAATGCATCTTTTATCATGTCCCTTACACGCGCATTCATTTGTGCAATGTCGGGTGCATTGCCCTTGGTCAATTTAAATACGATAGACCTCACAGCCAGGTAAAAATGCGTATGATCCCGTTCCGTTTGTGTCAGCTTATCGCTACCCGAACAGATGTCATAAGCTGCTTTAACGCGTTTTACTATATCCATAAAACGGGTTTCAACCTCTTTGGAATGCTGAATAAATTCTGCCGCCGTATTCATCGTATTGAGTTGCTGCAAGGTTGTTCCGTGGAAGTATTTTGAACTGTCGAAAGTATGAAACAGTTTGGCCAGCAGGTCCAGATGATTCCTGACAATGATAATTGATTCCTCAATATCCTCAAAGTTATCTTTATCTCCTTTGTTGTAATGGGCCAATGCCAAATTCATTTGCCGTTTGATACCAATATAATCAACCACCAACCCTTTGTTCTTTCCTTCCACTTTTCGGTTTACCCTCGAAATAGTTTGAATCAAATTATGTCGTTGTATAGGTTTGTCAATGTACATGGTATCCAAAGCCGGCACGTCAAAACCAGTCAGCCACATATCCACCACTATTGCAATTTTGAAGTTGGATTTTTCATTTTTAAACTGTCGGTCAAACTCCTTACGGTTCGCTTTATTTCCCAAAGCATTCCAGAGTTCTTTCTCGTCATCTTTGTCCCGGGTCATCACCATTTTAATGCGCTCCATGGGCTTCAGTTCCTTTTTGTCTTTTTCCGACAAAACAGCTCCTTCCTCAGCTTTTGCTTTTTCAATCCATTGCGGACGCAAAGCAACCACATTCTGGTAAAACTCATAGGCAATATCGCGGGTACTGCATACAAACATCGCTTTCCCTTTCAGGGTGGCGCCTTCCGAAATTCTGTTTTCGTAATGATCTACAAAGTCTTGTGCCAATAATATTAGTCGTTCTGGATCACCAATAATCACATTCATGCTCGCCGTTGCCTTCTTGCTTGCCTCTATCTGATATTCGTTGGTGCCTTCATTGCCAGCCTCTTCGTAGTATTTTTCAATTTCTTTGAGCTTGCCATTATTCAATATCACCTTGGCAGCCCTGCCCTCGTACACTATCGGAACGGTTATTTTGTCATTCACCGACTCAGTCATGGTATAAGCATCCACCACCCTGCCAAACACATCCATGGTGGCATCAATCGGTGTTCCTGTAAAGCCAACATAAGTGGCATTGGGCAACGAATCGTGTAGATATTTTGCAAACCCATACGTTTTCTTCACCCCTTTGTCGGTGACCCTGATTTTCTGATCCAGATTTATCTGGCTGCGATGTGCTTCGTCAGAAATACAGATAACATTGTTTCTATTGGTTAATAACTCAATGTCTTCATTAAATTTATGAATGGTGGTTAGAAATACGCCACCACTTTCCCGACCTTGCAGCAATTCCCGTAAATGCGCACGGCTTTCAACGCTCATCACCATATTGTCGCCAACAAATTTCTTGGCATTGGTAAATTGTGTCGACAATTGATCATCTAGATCCGTTCTGTCGCTAATCATCACAATGGTAGGACTTTCAAAATACTCACTTTTCATCAACAAACGCGTGAGGTAAAGCATGGTAAAGCTTTTTCCACAACCCGTAGCACCAAAATAAGTGCCACCCTTGCCGTTGCCCTGTGGCTTTTGCGTCTTTTTTATATTGTCGTACAACGTACGCGCAGCATAGTATTGGGGGTAGCGGCAAACAATCTTTTCGTTTTTCTTCGAACTATCGGGGATATAAATAAAATTGCGGATAATATCGCGCAACCTGTCGTGATGAAACATGCCTTGCACAAGGGTAAACATGCTGTCAATGCCATCCACGTCTTTAGCCAAGCCAGCCACCCTGCGCCAGGCATAGAAAAAATCATACTTTGCAAAGAATGAACCTGCTTTGTTGTTTACGCCATCGCTGATTACACAAAAGGCATTGTATTTAAACAATTCCGGAATATCCCTACCATAACGCACTGTCAACTGCTTGTAAGCATCATGTATGGTGGCTTCCTCGCGGATGGCACTTTTAAACTCAAACACCACCAACGGTAAACCATTGATGTACACTATTCCGTCGGGGATGCGCTTTTCGTAACCAACAATCTCAAATTGATTCACAAATTTGTAAATGTTGTTATCATGACCATATTCCGGCACATCACAAGCCACCACATTGATCAACTCCTCTGGGTTAGCAAATTTCTGCCGGTCCAATCCGCTGTAATCAATCAGTTGAATATAAATATCTTTGCTGTTTCTATCTTCGCGCTTCAGGATAAAACCTTCAGACACCATGCTCATGATGGCTTTGTTGCTTTCGTACAAATCGCTCGAAGAAAATGATTTGAGCTGCAGAATGATGGATTTTATTTCTATCAACGTGATACCTTCATGCTGGTATTGCTTTTGCAGAAACTCGATTAAATCCTTTTCAATCAATACCTCGTCTAGCGCTCTGACAATCGCTTCACCATGAAGATGAGGATAGCCTTCCAGCCCCAAAAGTTCTGTAAATGCCTGCTCTAATTTTTCTTCGGTGAATTTCATGTTTCTTCAATTACGTAATCAATAATATTTAATGATATGTTTTAGTTGTGACCACCAAACCCCCTACTGGGGGCTTAATCCCTATAGCTATCGGGACAAGTTTCTATGTCAACCTTTAAATAATACGTCTTAAAACCCCCGGTAGGGGGTTCGCTGTTATAGAAAATGATAATTTAAGAAATATATCAACAATAACTCTTTATTCTTATTCCAATAGTCTGATAAATAAAAGATTATAAATAAATACCAAACAGCCCCAATAATTAATAGTTCTTAAATATCGGCTGTTTGTTGTCAACATATTTTCATTTTAACCATTTAGGATGTATCTTTGCAATGTATCTGAAATGAGGCTCGTACTTAAAGTAGGATACCCCCGGGTAGCTTTTGCTACCTTTTTTTTTATATCCGCACTATTCCATCCTTTCCCCAACTAACCTCACGCACCAATACATTCGTCAATCTATCGTAATAATTTACACCTCCTTTTTTCTTCATATATGCATTCGGCTCAAACTTTTGTCTGCAAAAATAAGCCAGTACATCATTCATCTGGTGTATCAATGAATTTTTTGAATCTCTAAATATAGGATCTTCAATTACATACTCTAGTCTGAGGTTTCTAGCATTTCCACCGTACAAATCTCGTCTGTTAGGAACTGGATTATAATGCCTCATTCTTCTTATCAACATACGTAATTTTTCACCATCTGTATTATCTGATATTACAATTCCCCTATCTGACTCATTATTGTATCCATGAAAATTCTTAAACTTAATCGTATTCTCAAATCGAGTAAGTAACACATTCCATGCTATATCAAAAACATCACCTGTTTTTCCTTGTTTATCTACAACCACTGAATATACACTTATATCTGACTGCGAATTTAACCAGTCCATACACTTTTTCAGGATGTCTAATCTGTCATTTCTCTTAATACGTATTAACTCACCTGGTTTATTGATAAATTCGGTACAGTGAATCTCATCTTTCAATTTTAATCCTTTATTATCACGCAATAACTGGCGAAATGTCACTAATTTGGTCAATATATCCCTCCAACTTAATTCATGAATAACAATAGCCGACAACACAAAATATCTCGTCGGGCTATTTACCAAACCAGTATCTCCACTTTCATCTATATACATTAAAAACATAAAGTCACAGAATTAATTTGTTGTCAATATTTATTGTGCACGGTTAAAAAAAGAAATAGCCAATTAGAAATGTCTTCCTACAATCCATCATAATCGGTCAGATGCACCACATTACCCGCATCGTCTCTGCCAATATATATAACGCCACCAATGGCATTGACTTTGTCTTCAATCGGCTACACTCGGCAAAGTTTCAAACGACTTTGAATTCTGCCCTCATTTGAACGATTGTTGGCAAAACCGCAAACCCATTTCAGGGTTTCATCGTGCCAACTTTGCTTGTATTCTATGTTTTGTTGTTCCGAAAAATAGCTGATTTTGATTATAAAGGCGTTGAATAAAACTTAAAAATAAATGTATTCTCTGTATAATCGATTTTATTTATCCTTTCAACATTTTTCCCAGCTCTCACTTCAACAATTGCATTATTTAATCCTAATGCTCTTCTAATTAATCCCATCCCTAATCCACTTCCTTGTGATTTTTTCTCTTTTACTTTTATACCAGAATAATTATCTTCAAATATTTTTAAAACCTCTTCTTCCATTATCTGTATGCTATGCATATGAAAGATTACCAAAATAGAATTAAATTCTTCAATGAAGTCAATTTTCAATTTTGATTTTGGCTTTATATATTTTGCGGAATTATGAAATATATGATAGATTGCCAATCGTACAGTGTCGTAATCGAAATTTAACTTCTTCTTAGTTTGAAAAATTTCTAGATCTACCTTTTTGCTTTTAAATTCTAGTGAAAAGGCGTGAAATACATTTAATATTACTTTTCTTATATCATGATTACTCTTTGTTAATACAGGGTTGTCAGTTGATAACTTTTCATGAGTTGCAAATTCTGTTTTGACACTTGCATTATTTTTTGCTAATCTCAAAAAAACAGTAGCTGCTTTTTCGGGATTATCTTTAATAATATTTGTAATATATTCAACTTGATTGATGTAATTCTCAGAAAGAAAATCTTGTGGAACTAAACTAAACTGTTCTTGAATACTTTGAGCATTTATGGTTCGCAAATTGTGAACTATTTTTTCATATTTTTCTTGTTCAAACTGTTTTGTCCCAATACCTATTTTTTCTTTGAATTTCATTATGTCAGGAAACGCCCATAAGAACAAATCTAATTTCTCTTTGAATAATTTAGTTGTTTTGGCGGTATCTTTCGTTGCACAAAAAAATAAAGATCCTGAATTATTTTTCTTCTTGCCCTGCCTAATTTCTTCATTTGTATAAACAGGACATTTGACTATACATCCTTCTGAGAAACATTCTTCTTCACATTTATAACATTCTTCTGCTAAATTATCAAATACTGATTGATTATTTGCATCCTTAAATTGAATTTTCATGATATAAAATTTTCAATTATATTGATAAATTCATATGGTTCTGCATTTTTTGATAATGTTGAATCAACAACCTTTAAAGCTCTATGAAACCGGTCTCCTTTTTCTTGAGCAGAGTATAATACAATATGTTTTTCTGGATATTTACGTTTTAACGCTTCAGCTAAACCTAATCCTTGATCTTTAGGAAATAATACTCCTCCTACACCATTTATATCTACAAATATGATATTGGCATTTTTGACATCAATGCAATCCATGTTTGTTACATCTTTAATTGTCTTTGTATTATGCCAACCTGCTGTAATTAAATTCTCAACAGTTTTAAACTCTTGATCATCAATAAATAAAATTTGAACATTTTCTTTTGAGTATTTACCTTTTACCAAAGATTCTTTTTTTTGTTCATGAGGAATGTTTATGTTTATATTGTTTGTATTGCTTGAACTACTAGTGTTATTACCATTATTAGAAATCTTGTTTGAAATTAAATCAGAGTTATCCTTTTTTGAGGAAATAAGTTTATAAATAATTCCCAATACGGTTATCCCAATACCACTAAAAATCCATTCTTTGTTGTTAATTATCCAATCCATAATATTAAATTTAAAGTTATCAATTTGTTTGTGTTGTTGCTAATTTGGAAAGAAGTAAGCTTTTCAGGTCAGTTAGCTTATGGTTTTCCTTTGAGTATTGAATACTCATTTCATTTATTGGCTTCATTGCTTTCTCGAACTTCAAAAGTTTATCATCTGATGGCTTAATTATTTCAATTTTCTCAAAATCAGACTTGCTTAACATTGGCATAGTGGAACCGCCCATAGCAATTCCTTTTAACTCCTCTGCAACTGACTGTAAATAGTAGTATAAATAATCAGAATAATAAGATTTATGAACAACTATTGAATTCATTTGCTGATTAGTAATACAATCTTTAAACGAAACTGCAACTTTCCCCATATCAGAACCAATGCAAGTAATAATAATTGTACCTTTTGTTAGTATTTTGTTTTTGAGTTTTGAAAATCCCGTTACAGATAAATTTCTTTCAGCCTCTAAAGCAAACTTATTGTAGTTTTTAAAATCGCCAGGTGTAACAAATGGCATATCGTTTCCAAAGTCTTCTGGGTATTCGCTTGACGGTGTTTTTCCGGTTACTACATTGCCGTACTTTTTAATTTCTGTTTTTTTCCATTTATCATCTACTTCATCCACAAACCACTGTTTATAAATAGCTTGTGCCGTTTCTTCCAGTTTTTGTATCAGTTGCTGGTTAAGGGTGATGCGGTTTTGAATCACCTTGTATTCTTTAACTATTTCGCGTTGTTTGGTTATATGGGGGATGGGTAAAAGTGTGTTGCACATTTCTTCCCAGCCAAATATTTCTCTTGCACTTCCGTGACTTTTAAACCGTGCATACCTATCAAACTCAGGTCGCCTGAACCACATCATCAAATATTCAGGGTCAAGTTCGTTGATGTCTTTTACTTCAAAAGGAGTATAGGCTTGTGATACAAGCATTTTATCAAACTGATTATTAAGAGCAATTGCAATTTTATCTCCTCGTCTTGATGTGTCGGCGATGTATGTAAATTGATTTTTGTAAACAATTTTATAAGTTCGCATGTCTGTTCCAACAAGATTAGCTATTGTTGGGAAAAAGACTTTTGAAACACTTAAACCCATTAATGGCAAATCCAACAAATTGGCATTTCGCTCATCAACAGGCTGTATATAATTTCCTAAAGGTTTATAATTTGATTTCATTCTTTGATTTTATATAATATCCACCTGATTTTGGAGCACCCACAAATATAATTTTATTCATTTCCCTAAGTTTAGCAATGTGTTTATCCACCGTTTTAATTGGTATTTTGGTCTGCTGTGCAATCAAAGGTTTTCTGCAACCTTCATTTTGTGTAATAAAATCGTAAACGGTTTTTACTACCCCATTTACTACCCCATTTACTACCCCATTTACACCCGAAGTAATTGTTTTATCTAATGGTTCTCCTTGTCTATTTTTGAGCGTAGTGAGTATTTCACCCAGCATAAACTCTACAAAAATACCGCTATCGGTCGCCACAGTGCTGTTGTTAATAGCTTTGTAATAAAGTTGTTGGTTCTTGAAAACCATATTTTCTACCGGCAAGTACTCAAAAACCGGATGTAGTTTCGCCAATAAAAGCGATTGCCACAACCGCCCCATGCGTCCGTTGCCATCCATAAACGGGTGAATAAATTCAAACTCGTAATGAAATACACAACTTTTTATCAACAAATGGTTGGTGCTGGTGGTAAGCCATGCAAACAAATCGTCCATCAATATCGGTACTCTGTCTTCTGGCGGTGCTACGTGTATGGGTTTGTCGCCTGCAAATACACCTACATTTCCCCTGCGGTATTTTCCATGATGATCCACCAACGCTTCCATCAATAAACCGTGTGCTCGCAGCAAATCGGCTTGTTTGTAGGCATCAAAAGTCGAAAAAGCATCATAGGTTTTTATCGCATTCTTCACTTCTTGAATTTCGCGCATGGTTCCCATCACGTTCTTTCCTTCCAGAATAGCCGTTATTTGGTCAGTTCCCAATGTATTTCCTTCAATAGCCAACGAGCCTTGAATGGTTTTTATACGGTTGATCTTGCGCAACAGCAACCCATCTTCCTGCTCCATTCGTATTGCATAGCGTTCAATTTGTGCCGAAATGTCGGCTATCAAATTGATGGTCTTGTCGCTAATGCTAAATGGTGGTTTATAGCTTGATTTCATACCCCAACTCTTTAAACACGTTAAGTAAATCAGCTTTAGAGGCAGTTTCGGCTTTCAACAAGTCGGCGAATTCGGTTTGCAGACTTTGCATTTTTTCGTCAAAGTCGATGTTTTCGTCTCTGTTCACAAATTCAATGTACTTGCTCGGTACCAGTGAAAAATCTTTTTTGACTACTTCTTCAAGCGAAGCTGAATAACAAAACTCTGGTATGTTTTCTATTTCAGTAGATTGCCATTGATGATAATTTTTGGTTACATTTTTTATGTCATTATCCGCGCATTGCGTGTATTTTTTCTCAAATGGCTCACCCAGTTGTCGCAAATCCATAAAAAGGATTTCATCTTCACGGTGGCGGTAATGACGGGTTGTATCACCAATGCTTCTGGTTTGTACTTTTTTATTCTTGTTTAATATCCAAAGTGTTACGCTTATATCGGTGGTATAAAACAAGTTGCGTGGCAATACCAAAATCGCTTCCACCAAATTGTTTTCAATCAGCGTTTTGCGAATTTTATATTCCTCGCCACCACCACTTAGTGCGCCATTGGCCAGGATAAAACCTGCCACACCGTTGTCGGATAGCTTGCTAACCATATTGAGAATCCAACCATAATTGGCATTGCTTTTGGGTGGTGCATCGTATCCCCGCCAGCGTGGGTCGGTGAGTAATTCATTTTCTCCCCGCCAGTCTTTCTGGTTAAAGGGTGGGTTGGCCATAATAAAGTCGGCCTTGAGGTCCTTGTGCTGGTCGTCGCCAAAAGTGTCGGCTGCTTTTTCGCCCATATTGGCAGAAATGCCCCGTATGGCAAGGTTCATCTTGGCCAGTTTGTAGGTGGTGTTGGTATATTCCTGTCCGTAAATGGATACTTCCTGTTTATTGCCGTGATGGCTCTCGATAAACTTTATGGATTGCACAAACATACCTCCCGATCCGCAAGCTGGGTCATAGATAATGCCTTTGTAGGGTTCTATCATTTCGGCAATCAGGTTTACTATGGTTTTTGGGGTATAGAATTCACCCTTTCCTTTTCCTTCGGCCAATGCAAATTTGGAGAGGAAATACTCGTACACACGCCCCACAATATCCTGTGCTTTGTCTTTGAGCGTGTCTATTTCGTTGATGGTGTCCAGCAAGGAAGAGAGTTTGGTAATGTCCAGTCCCAGTCGCGAAAAGTAGTTGTCGGGCAAAGCGCCTTTCAGCACCTTGTTGTCCTTTTCGATGGTATGTAGCGCAGTGTCTATCTTTAAGGCGATATCGTTTTGCTTGGCATTTTTTATTATATAGCTCCAGCGTGAAATTTCTTCCAGAAAAAACACATTGTTCATATTGTAAAAATCTGCCATTTCAATGTATTTCTCTTGTCCCTTGGCAATGAGCACTTTTCGGTGTTCTTCAAACTTATCACTGGCAAACTTCAGGAAAATCAATCCCAACACCACGTGTTTATATTCTGCCGGTTCTACACTTCCTCTCAATTTGTTAGCCGATTCCCAAAGGGTTTCTTCGGTACTTTTTTCTTTTGCTTGTTTTGCCATTATTCCTTATCTAAATACAATGGGCATCGCCCTGTTAATAGTGATAGTTTTGTATGTTTAATTTTATGATGTTTATGTCCTGCGGACAATTGATTCATCTCGTATTTTGTTTCTATTGATATGTATTGCCTACGGCAAATTACATATTTTCTTTAACTTCACAAATATACGCTTTTCATTTTATAAAAGGGTGGTTTTGTTAAACTAATTTTTGGTATGTTTCTGTTTCCTGTTTTTTCCTGTAGAGACGCGGCATGCCACGTCTCTACTGCTCGCATCTAATTTATCGGTATCCACACCACTATGCAAATCAATTATTACATCCCACAATTCAATTCTTATTCCTTCCTGTAGAATTTATCCTGTTCCCACGTTGCAGGATTATTTTCAATATATTCAGCAATGCGGTCATATTCATCTTGGTTTCGGATAATATGGTCGTGGAAACGTTCCTGCCAACTAAATGTGATTTTATTGTTATTGGCAAATTTTGTAGTTGCAGATTTTAAACCACCCATGGCGATGGATAATAAACCGCATTTTTCTGCAATCAATTGCATTTTTTCGTTTTTTATTGTGGGTGTCGGATTTTCAGCGTTTCCGTTATTTTCTGGGTTTGTGGGTTTTCCAGTAGAGACGCGGCATGCCACGTCTCTACTGCCCGTATCTGCCACGTCTCTACTGCTCGCATCTACCACATCGGTAACCACACCACCCCATCCCGCATCACCATTATTTTTTTTTATATCTATGATTGGTTCATCAATACACACAATCAGATGCAGATGGTTAGGCATTATTTGAAATAATTGAATTTTAGCATAAGGATTGTGCGTTTGTGTATCAAGGATAATTTGGTGCAATTTGTCAGCCAGGGTATTCAAACACATTACCCCATCCGTTATTTTCCCAAAATAATATTCCATTCCTGCGGTACAGATGGTAATAAAATACAATCCGCCATTATAATCATGCCAAATAGCACGTGCCGACGGAATTCGGTATTTATTCTGGAATTTTTGTTTGGACATATTGATTGTTGTTATTTTGGAATTATTTCGTATGTCTGGGGTTTCCGGGTTTTTCTGTAGAGACGCGGCATGCCACGTCTCTACCACCCAACGTTTCAACCACACCCACATTTTATTTCCTGTTCGT
>JBAXAD010000024.1:0-26844 GCA_037142715.1 Paludibacter sp.
TTAAAGGAGTAAGAAGCACTCGTACCATGGTTTCCAAAACATATAGCGAAGGTGACCATAAAGCCTACACCGAATATTTGGCACCAGCACGCGAGAAAGGTACCAAAATGCTAAAACTGGAGAATCAATTGTGGATATATTCGCCAGCTACCGATCGAATTGTACAAATTTCAGGTCACATGTTGCGGCAATCGGTAATGGGAAGCGATATGTCTTACGAGGATGTGATGAACGACACGCCACTGTTGGAACAATATAAAGCTGAAGTAACAACCGAAGAAATGGTAGATGGACGAAAGTGCTGGGTGCTCACACTTACTGCCTTTGTAGCGAATGTAACTTATTTCTCGCAAAAAATGTGGGTGGATGAGGAACGCAATGTGCCGCTGAAAGTAGATTTATTTGCCAAAAGCGGAAAATTGCTGAAACGCACTACGCTGTCGGATGTACAAAAAATTCAAGGTCGCTGGTTCCCTAAGATGATGATTTATAAGGATATGCTGAAAGAAGGCGATGGTACAAAAATGACCATTGAAGAGATTCAACTTGACACGAACATTCCTGCAAGTTTTTTCAATAAGGGAAATTTGAAATGAAAAAAGCTTCATTTTACTGAAGCTTTTTAATTCATTTAATTTCAGATTTTTTACTTCAGCGAATTATAAGAGTCACTCGGGGGGGGTAATGTTGAAGTATAGTCAAAAGCATTTATCTTTTAATCCAATTTTGTATTTTAATGCCTTTAATCCTTTCAAATTCAGAAACGTTTTCGGTAACCATAATTAAATCATTTTCTACTGATGTAGAGCCAATTAGTAAATCAAAATCTCCTATCATTGTACCCAAAGCACTTAATCTAGCTTTTTCTTTTCCATACTTATAAATGGCACTATAGAGCGGAAGTACAGCTATTTGTTCAATTAAATCTTCTATCAGTTTATGATTCTTTGTTGGATGCTGGCTTTTTTCAGCTCCATAAACTAATTCGGCAAGCGTTATTTCCGAAATGGCACAATTTTCTATTCCAACCTCCTCAAATTTGGAGAGAAGATCAAATTTACCTCTGAAAAAATGAATGCAGATGTTAGTATCTAATAACTAATTCATCAAAATTCCAGAATTTCACGATTATTGGTTCTTGATTCTCTAATCTCCTTAATAATTAAATCCGAATCCCTGCTGTCTTTCCAAGAGCCAAATAATGAGGCAATACTTTTTTTGTTAGTTCTAGTCTCTTCGATTGATTCAGTGAGCTTGATGATTAATTTCTTCTTAGAATTTGTATCCATTTTGTATAAAAATCCAAAGAATTTATCAATTGACTTATTATTTAAATTTATCGTGTTCATAATAAATTGATTTATCTTGTTTAATCATCAACAAAGATAGTTCAAAAATGTCAATCTAGAAGTGTTTACCTAAAAATTACATTTCTAAATTCATGAGTTTGTTCTGATATGTCAATTCTTTGTTTTTGAACCAAATGAGATAAAGTTGTGATAAACAACAGATATATTTCTTAACGTTTTAGCAACAATGAAATTTTTTGTTTAAAATACACTTGTCGAATGTGACTTCTAATCAAAATTAATGATTATCCAGATTTAAACCTTATCTGTCAAAGTTAGGAATTCGAAGCACCAATTTTTCCAAAATCTTCCCAGAAATTTGGATACGATTTACTTACTACTTCTGGATTTTCAATGGTAATTGGGCGAGTCAATGCCACTGGCGCAAAAGCCATTGCCATTCGATGATCATCATAAGTGCTAATACTCACATTTTCTGCTACTTCGCATCGTTCATTGTCCCAAGCCAACATACCTTCGGCGGGTTCAAACAAAAGATAACCCAATTTTCGGAGCTCATTTATCAGTGCTTCAATTCTATTGGTTTCTTTAATTTTCAAACTTTCCAATCCACTAAATGTGAATGGAATTCCTTTCAAACAGCAAGTTACGGCAAATGTTTGAGCTAAATCGGGCTGGTCGGTAAAATCATATTCCATAAATCTTGTTACACTTTCGCCAGGAGTAAGTAATACACCTTCAGACATATAGGTTGATCCCACGCCCAATTGAGTGAAAAGTTCCGCCACTTTGCTGTCACCTTGATAGCTATTTGGGTTCAAGCCGTTGAGGTAAACGCCACCTTTTCCAACCAACGAAAGTATTTCGTACCAATAAGAAGCTGCTGACCAATCAGATTCTACTTTGTATGTAATGGGTTGATATTCTTGTTGTTCAATGATTATCGTGTCTCCTGTAAAATCAACTTCTACGCCATATTCTCCCATCATTTCCATGGTCATTTTAATGTATGGTTTTGAAATTATTTTTCCTTCCAATACAATTTTCAGTCCATTTTGCATGGTAGGAGCAACCATCATTAAAGCAGAAATATATTGGCTGCTCACATTACCTTGCAAGTGTATTTCGCCACCCATCAAGGCACTGCCAAAAATACGCAAGGGTGGAAAACCCTCTTTCTCAATGTATTCGATTTTCGCTCCCAAATAGTTAAGTGCCTCTACCAGCAGTTTTATCGGACGTTGTTTCATTCGGTCACTGCCAGTAATTACCCATTCACCCACCGTTTTTGCCAAAAAAGCAGTCAGGAAACGCATGGAAGTACCAGCGGCACCAATATCGAACGTTGTGTCGTTAGAATCCAACGCTTTTATCAAAACATTCGTGTCGTCGCAGTCCGACAAATTTTCTATTTCATATGGACTATAAGCCAGCGCATCCAAAATTAAGGCACGGTTGCTAATGCTTTTAGAAGCTGGTAAATCAATACGGACAGCTAGGGTATCGGCTTTTATGTGAAGTTCTTTGTTTGAAGACATTTTTGATTTGTGAAATTATTTATGCTTTATTGCTATTTGTTAGAAATTATGTTTGCAATCTTTACACTGATAATTGCCTTTTAAATTACCCAAAGGAATGATAATTAGCAAGGAAAGTGCGATTAATAGATATTTTTTGAATTTGCTTTGACCCAATCCAAAAGTGATATTTGTTGAATTACAGTTTGGACATTGTATTGTTTTTTCTGATTCAGAATGTGATATTAATTTTGATGCAGTTTCAAAATCCTTTTCCTCAATCATAATTTGAATTCCAGCACCAAGCATTCCATTGTATGCTGGAATCAAAGTTGATGAAATCTCATTCGTCAGAAAACATTCAATTTCTTCGTTTTCTAAATTGTTTTTAATGAAATTAGCTTCAACGATATTGTTACATGTTGTGAGTCTAATAATACTCATAAACTATATTTTTATACTCAGTTAGATAAATCGTTCTAATCTTTGTTTTAAAGCCATTCCTATTTTCTCTATAACACCTACTACCAGTGCATTACCCATGAAAAAAGCTCTTTTTGTGTCCGAAATTCCTTCGTATTTTGTGTGGTTGTCGGGGAACATATTTAAGCGTTCCAATTCCACAGGCATTAATCTTCTGTAGCCATTTGGAGTTTTAATTACATGTTTAAATCGTGACGGCGAAGCACCACCCTCACCGGTAATAATTGTTCTCGAGGGCTTATCCAACGCATCTGGAAACGCCATTCCTCCTTCACTGTAATTATATTCAAAGCCTTGCGCGTTCTTTTTAATCATTTTTTTTGCGCCTTTCAGGTAGAACCATTTATCCAAATCTTTTTCATTGATATAAAAGTCGTCTGTAACTTTTGTGTCTTCAATGATGTCTTTCAAGATTGTAAAGTTTCCTTCGTGTATTGGTTTGGTTTTCAATGTTGTTACCCTACCATTTATCATCATGCCACTGTTTTCAAACATGCCTGTTTTACCATTTTTGTTGAAGTTGTCCGATATTTCAACCATGTCGCCCGTCAGTTCAAACTCTATTGGATTCTTAACCTCAGAATTTAGAGGAAAAGCCTTGGCCATAATGCCTTCTTCAAGCAACCAATCACTAGCAGTGTTTTGTGCTATTTCAGTGTAAATATCAGTATTACAATGATATGCAAGTATGTAAATTCTTCTTCTTCGTTGGGGCATACCATATTCAGCAGCATTAATTATACGCCACTCCACTGCATATCCCAAATCGTTTAAACTCTTTAGAATAATGGCAAAATCTCTTCCACGTTGTCCCGATGGAGAAATTAGTAGACGATCTACATTTTCGAGAAACAGATATTTTGGTTTGACTTCCTTTTCGGTCAGTATTTTATGAATTGACCACCACAAAACGCCTTTTTTGCCAATTAGTCCTTTTGCGTTTTTAAGCGTGGTAGCCACCGAATAATCTTGACATGGAAACCCGCCCACCAATAAATCATGATCGGGAATTGATGACACTTCTACGGTTGCAATGTCCTGATTACAATGCGATTCCTTGTCCCAACGCTCCTCATAAACCAACGAAGCGTGTTGTGTTTTTGTGGATGGCTCAAACTGATTGCTCCAAACTATTTCGAATGGCGAATCAAAGTTTTCTCGATAACCTGACGATGCTGATTTTTTATTCCAACCCTCCAAACCAAGTCTGAACCCACCAACACCTGCAAATAATTCTACTACTTTTATCTTATTTTTCATGTTAAATTAATTCCAAATATCCATTGTAATGGAAATGAAATATTGTTTTGCAATATAATTTTTTGAAAAGAAGAATAGATGTAAGTTATTATTATATAGGTTATTATATACTATATTCATTCCTTCATTCTTCCATTTTCTTCAACCTTCCAATCAGCTCATTTCCCAATTCTGTTTTTACTTTGATATGATTTAAAACTTCCAATACAAATGGATTGTTCTCGAAACTTCCACGCACCGATTCAAAATCTTGATGTTTTTGCTCTTCATTGCCATCCACTCCAAAACCAGTTTTCGAATTCAAGTCAAATTCCTTTTTTGCATCGTTATATATCAATTGGTCAAGCTTTACCACCGAATTTTTCCATAATTCAATCAGGTTAAAAAGGTCTTCAAGAGTTATTGAATCAATTTTCTTCTTCCAATAATTTTCCAGCTTGTTGCACGCCCAAGTCCATTCGTAATTGTAGTATTCATCATGCATGTTTTCAAATGCTTTTTGAATATTATCTAGTGTAACAGGCTCATTTTCTATCGTATTCAGCAGTTTGTCAATTTCGTTTTTCGGTGCAATCATTCCCGATAAATCAATCCATTCGCCCAACCCTTTTTGTGTTTCAGGTTGCAATTGATTTCTTACTTCGTCAATTGTTTTGAACTCAGTATTTTGCAATCTGTTGATGAGTGAATTCCCCAAAAATTTATTAATGGCAATGTTATACAACTCAATTCCTTTCACCAAAGATGAATTTTTAATACTGCAATTTTGGTAAGAATATACATCGGTTGCTTCGCCCGAAATGTGTTGAATATTTTTTAATACATCCACTCCTTTTATCATTTTCAAAATGGTATAGGGACTCAATAAATTGAAGTTGATGGGGTCTAATTTGCGACTATCTTTTCGGTTATCACGTTTCGGCCATTTTTGCGCATCACGTATTGTGCCTACGCTTCTGAGGTTTACACCTGGCACTAGGTAACTTTCGGTTGCATTTTCAATTAGGTACGAAAAAGGCAAATCTGAGGTGTCCGAATGCTTCGTGTGTCGTCCCATAACCAATGTAAATGCACCAATTTTGGCTGGCCAAAGTAAATAAGAATCACTCGTGGTTTTGGCACCACGCTCGGCAATTCCTTGGTGGATAGGTCCCAATTTGTACATGTGATTGCTTTGGTTAGAACCGCTACCAGCATTCAGGAACGAAAACATACCTGCTATGAGCAAACTGGATTTGTGATGCGATACAGTGTAAGGCCCTGCAAATATGGCAGTTGCTTCACCATGCATTCCTTGGCAGTTGGAAAAGAAAAGCGAATCAAGTGCAGAATAATGTTTTCCCATGATGCAGCCTTGCCCAATAAAACAGCGCGAAACCAGAGTAGAATCGGTAATAGAAACACCAGAACAGAGAATAAAATCGGTGCATTTAACGCCCGAACCTACAATTACCGGTGCTTGTTCATTGCTGTTAATAGTTCCATTTTCAAGCAGTGAAGCACCTTCTAAGACTGCAAAGCTACCAATGCGTACATTTTTTATGCTACCACAATTTACAATGCGTACATTTTCACCGATGGTTCCAATGTCAGAACTTTGTGCCAATGAGTATGTATCAATAAGTTTCTGGGTATTTTCAATCACTTTTGGCCGATGACGATACAGTGTAAGTATATATGCCAAAGGTGCTGATAAATAGTCAAATATGGGTATTTCACGTCCACCGCCCTCGTTCATCACAGGTACTTTCACACCGTTTCCAAATGATGAAAGTCGATCTACAACTAACAAATTTACATTTTCGATATACGAATTGTTACCAATATTATAATTGGCAATGTAATTATTTATCTTATCAATAAATACTTCGTTGCCTATAGTGCAATTGTGTATGCCGCAGTTATATATGCCGGCATGTTTTTTTACGCCACCCGCCAGTTCAAAGACGGTATTGTAGGTTCCTAAATAAACATTTCCTGAAAAATGAACATTCGAAATATACGTTGGTGTAAATGCTTCCGTCACTTTTACCAGACTCCAATTGTCGGCAGAACAGCCATATACAGTCAAAGTTGCAATTTCTTTGTCACTAAGATTACGATAATTAGTCATAATAATTTATTGGTTATTCGTTTAATTGTCAATAGGTTTACTCAGCGGTAATGTCAGTATAATTTTGAAATAAAAAGTCATTGTATGGATAACGTTCAACGTGAATTTCCTTGATTTTATTGTATAATAATTCCTTTAAACAATCGATGTTTTGTTTCTCTTTTGCCGAAATAAAAATGCAGTTATCGTGCATTTTAGCCATCCATGTTTTTTTCAATTCTTCTAAACTGATGTTCTCACGTTTTTCTGGAGCCAAATCATCTTCTTCCTTTGGAATGTATGAAAAAGCATCTATCTTGTTGAAAATCAAAATCATTTGTTTTTCCTTTGGGTCAATTTCCTTGAGCGTTTGGTTCACAACTTCCAGTTGTTCCTCAAAGTTAGCGTGCGAAACATCCACTACATGAAGCAGTAAATCGGCCTCACGCACTTCGTCCAAAGTCGACTTGAAGGATTGTACCAAATGATGCGGCAACTTGCGAATAAAACCAACCGTGTCGGATAGCAAGAATGGTAAATTATCGATAATCACCTTACGTACAGTGGTATCAAGTGTAGCGAAAAGTTTGTTTTCTGCAAAAATATCCGATTTGCTAATCAGGTTCATCAAAGTTGATTTTCCAACATTTGTATAGCCCACCAAAGCCACACGCACCATTTTACCGCGGTTTTTTCGTTGGGTACTCATTTGTTTATCAATATCTTTCAGATTTTCTTTGAGCAAAGAAATTTTGGTAAGAATAATCCGACGGTCGGTTTCAATTTGAGTTTCGCCGGGGCCACGCATCCCAATACCACCTTGTTGTCGCTCCAAGTGCGTCCAAAGTCGTGTCAAGCGGGGCAACATGTACTGAAGTTGAGCTAGTTCCACTTGCGTTTTTGCACTTGCTGTTTGTGCACGTTTTGCAAAAATGTCCAAAATAAGGCTCGTTCTGTCCAGAATCAACACCTGCAATTCGGCTTCAATATTGCGAAGTTGTTTGGGCGAAAGTTCATCGTCGAAAATAACCACGCCGATTTCATTTTCCTGCACAAAATTCTTTATCTCAATGAGTTTGCCAGGGCCAACAAAAGTTTTTGGGTTGGGGAATTCTAAGCGCTGAAGGAATATTTTCTCAGGTGATGCACCCGCCGTTTCTGCCAGAAAAGCTAACTCGTCAATATATTCCTTTGCTTTTTCTTCTTTCTGTTGTTGGCTGATAACTCCCACCAATACAGCTCTTTCTTCGTATATTTCTGTTTTCATTTTTGTGTTTTATTGAAAAAAACCGTTTGGAGCTACCAAACGGTTTTGTATCTCTTTTTGTTTCAAAATAACTATGCCATCGTTGGTTAAATAGTTCAAAATAATGAAACCACTCCTTCCTTTTATAAATTGATTGTCAGATTTTAATGTAATTAATCTGCTATTTCTTTTTAAGTAGGCAAATGTAATATATTTTTTTTAAAGTTCTTTTGTCAAATCGAAAAAAAATAAATTCTTTTTGAGATGGACATAATTCATTGATTTATTTGCATTTTTGTGACAGTAGAATATAATTTTTTTGTTTTTCAACGTTAAGTCAAATAGAAAAAGAAATTTCAAGTTTCCAAACACCAAATTTTACTGTATCTTTGACTGTTTTTTTCAAAAATGAGCTGAAAGTCATCTTTTTCGTTTCTAAAAATAATCTGCTATTACTTTTGTATGTATATAATGAAAAAAAGATGTTTGTTAACAATAGTGTTTGCATCTATTTGTTTTTTTGCATTTTCACAAGCCGGAACTGGAGTCTATCAATTTTTAGACTTGCCCATTTCATCTCGTTTGGCTGCTTTGGGTGGTACCAATGTGTCATTGCGCGATAACGATATAAATTTTGCTTTTCAAAATCCAGCTTTATTGACAGAAGAGACTCACAATATGATTGGATTAAATATGGCCAATTATCTTGATGATGTAAAGTTTGGTTCAGCTGTTTATGGTAGATCTTTTGGTTGTGACAATCATGTAGCAATAGGGATTCAATATGTTGATTATGGGACTTTTAGGGGGTATACTGAGTTCAAAGATTCCACAGGTAATTTCACGGCTAAAGATTATGCCATTAGCTTAATTTATTCACGTCCCATTACTGAAAAATTCACTCTTGGAGCTACCCTAAAACCAGTTTATTCGGTTATGGAGCGCTATACAAGTTACGGTGTGGCATTGGATGCTGGCGTCAATTATATTGATACCGCTAATCTTTTTTCTGCCGGTTTGGTGTGTCGGAACATTGGACGTCAAATTAAAGGTTATTATTCTGATGAGGATGGACAGCATTTGGAGCCGCTTCCGTTCAATATACAACTGGGACTTACCAAAAAGTTTTTGCACGCTCCTTTGCGACTATCAATCACACTGCACAATCTTCAGCAATGGAATTTGAATTATAACTCTACTAATCAGCCCACTGAAACTTTAGGTACCACAACTTCAAGCAACAAAATTAGTAAAATTGATATGGCTTTTCGTCATACTATTATTGCCATGGAATTTGTGCCGTCCAAAAAGTTTTACCTCACTGTAGCCTATAATCATCGCCGTCAACAAGAAATGAGCATGCCTGGGTTTAAAAGTTCGGCTGGTTTTTCATTTGGTGGAGGCGTTAAAATATCCAAATTTCAAGTTGGGTTTGGAATGACCCAATTTCAGGTGGGAAATTATGCTTATCAATTCTCTATCAGCACTTCACTTAACGAATTTAGAATGTAATATATTGTCAAAGGTCTTTACTACTGTCTCCAGTCTCCAGTCTTCGGTCAAAGGTCTAATGTTAAAGAACTCTTTAATATTTAGATAAATTTCAATCGAAATACCTATGACTTTATGTCTATGACCAAGACCGAAGACGTGGACCGAAGACTGTAGACTAAAATAAGAAACAAATGAAAAAAATAACAGTAGCCATCGATGGTTTTTCTTCTTGTGGAAAAAGTACCATGGCAAAAGAATTGGCCCGAGAATTTGGCTATATTTATGTTGATACTGGCGCCATGTATCGTGCGGTATCACTTTTTTGCATTCAAAATGGTTGGATGACTGAAACTGTTATGGACGCTATAGAAATAGAAAAACATATAAATTCTATTCGAATTGAGTTTAAAACCAATCAATTAGGTAAATCTGAAACCTATTTGAACGGAAAAAATGTTGAATCTGAAATAAGAACATTGGAAGTGGCCAATGGTGCCAGCAGGGTAAGCACTTTGGGCTTTGTGAGGCGTGAATTGGTTCGTCAACAGCAACTTATGGGGCAGCAAAAAGGGATAGTGATGGATGGACGCGACATTGGAACAGTTGTTTTTCCAGATGCCGAATTGAAAATTTTCCTCACCGCTTCACCCGAAATTCGTGCCAATAGGAGATTGGATGAAATGGCTGCAAATGGCGAAACTGTAAATTACGAAGAGGTGCTGGCCAACGTAAAAGAACGTGATGACAGGGATCAAAACCGAGCCGAAAGTCCTTTGCGAAAAGCAGATGACGCAGTTATTATTGATAATTCAAATCTTTCTCTCGAAGAACAACGCCAGATACTACGAACTTTGTTTCAAGAAAAAACGTTATAAGGCTTTATTGTTTTGAAATTAGCAATCGGATATGGTAGCAATCATTATTTATTGCAATAAGATATTTCAAAATTGAAAATATAACTGTTTAATTAGTAGATAAATAAAATGGCAAATATTGTAATAGATGAGAATTCTGGATTTTGTTTTGGTGTAACAAAAACCATATCCAAAGCCGAAGAAGAACTGGCAAAAGGAGAAACGCTTTATTGTTTGGGCGACATTGTTCACAATGGAAAAGAAGTGGAACGACTCACCAAAATGGGTTTGATTACCATTGATTATGAGCAACTTGCTCAACTTCATGATGTCAAAGTAATGCTGCGTGCTCATGGTGAACCACCAAGTACTTACGCTCTTGCTAAAAAAAATAATATCACCATAGTTGATGCTTCTTGTCCAGTAGTGTTAAAATTACAGTCGCGGGTAAAGAATGCTTACGAAACTTTGCCTTCTACTGATACTCAAATTGTGATATTTGGACATGTTGGACATGCCGAAGTGAACGGATTGGTGGGTCAAACTGACGACAAAGCCATTGTAATTGAAAGCGAAGAAGATTTGTATAAAGTGGATATGACCAAAAACATCAGGTTGTTTTCGCAAACAACTAAATCGTTGGAAGGTTATCGAAGTTTGATTGAAACAGTAGGAAAAAAGATAGATAAAAATGTTATTTACGAATCTACTGACACAATTTGTCGTCAAGTATCGAATAGAATACCAAATATTACTACCTTTGCACAACAAAATGATATAGTGGTTTTTGTTGCAGGCAAAAAAAGTTCGAACGGAATAGTACTTTATGAACATTGCAAACAAGTAAATCCGAACACTTATTTTGTTTCAGAAGCCAATGAAGTTGAAGGACTGAATATAGATTTGACCAAGAAAATTGGTATTTGTGGTGCAACATCTACTCCTCGTTGGTTAATGGAAGAGGTGGCTGCAAAATTAAATGAGTTGGAACTCGTAGAAAAATAAAAAAGTTGAATGCTGTTATTAGGTATTAGTATTTCAACTCCATTAAATATATATTTTTAGAAATAATGAAATACGAAATTAAATGTATTGGTTTGCTCACATCCGGTGGCGATGCCCCTGGAATGAATGCAGCCATTAGGTCGGTAACACGTGCCGCCATTTTTAACGGCATTCGTGTGAAAGCCATTTACAGAGGGTATAAAGGGTTAATTACAGGAGAAATTGTAGAATTTCAAACACAGCATGTAAGTAATATTATTCAGCAAGGTGGTACCATTCTTAAAACTGCCCGTTGTATGGAATTTCATAGTGTAGAAGGTCGTAAATTGGCTTATGAAACCATGAAAAGCGAAGGTATTGATGCTTTGGTGGTGATTGGTGGCGATGGAACTTTTACAGGTGCACGTATTTTTGCCCAAGAATTTAACGTGCCTATCGTTGGACTTCCAGGTACCATCGATAATGATTTGTACGGAACAGATTCAACCATTGGTTACGATACGGCATTAAACACAATTATCGAGGCAGTGGATAAAATTCGTGATACGGCAAAATCGCACGAACGCTTATTTTTTATAGAAGTAATGGGACGTGATGCAGGATTTTTGGCACTCAATAGTGCCTTGGCTTCTGGTGCTGAAGCGGCCATTATTCCAGAACGCGAAACGCAAGAAGATCAACTGGAAGAGCTGATTAAGAATGGTTTCCGCAAATCGAAAAATAGTAGTATTGTCATTGTTGCCGAAAGCGAAATTACAGGTGGAGCGCAAGGTTTGGCTGAACGTATGCACCGTGATCATCCAGAATACGATGTGCGTGTAACAATTCTTGGTCATATCCAACGTGGCGGCTCACCAACTGCTTATGACAGAATTTTGGCAAGTCGCATGGGCGTGGCTGCCATCGAAGCATTAATGGACGAGCAACGCAGCATAATGATTGGTATTGTGAACGATGTGATTGTTCATGTGCCATTTACCAAAGCCATTAAAGACGATAAACCCGTGAATGAAAAATTGCTTGGAGTTATCCAAA
The DNA here is from genome assembly GCA_037142715.1 of Paludibacter sp. GTDB lineage: Bacteria > Bacteroidota > Bacteroidia > Bacteroidales > Paludibacteraceae > Paludibacter. Next base: position 12,297 of record JBAXAD010000024.1, read on the forward strand.
TGTTGTCGATTTAATTCAAATGACCCCTAGCCCCTAAAGGGGAACTAAGTAAGTATTGATGCATTTTTTTCATTTTCTATCATTTGTTTCCTGTTTTTACAATTTGAGTTTTATAAATTAGAAGATATACGAGTTTTTGGGAATTTAATAGTTTCCAAAAACTCGTTTTTTAATTTCAAATTTTCAAATCTTTTAAACCATGCATTTCATACATGGCTAATAAAGTTTAACTACACTGTGGTTGGTCGCAAATCTTCAATTTTTCAAACTCTTAAATCTTCAAACTCTTAAAAAACTATGTCAAAAACTTCCATTCTTTTCGTTTGTCTTGGTAATATTTGTCGCTCTCCAATGGCTGAAGCTGTATTTTTAAAAATACTTGAACGTGAAGGTGTTGGTTCTGATTTTGAAATTGACTCAGCAGGATTGTTGAGCGTACATCAAGGAGAATTGGCCGATGGTCGAATGAGGTTGCATGCTTCCAAACGCAATTATGTGCTCACACATAGGTCACGACCTGTTCGCAAAGCCGATTTTGACCATTTCGATATGATTATTGGAATGGATGAAGAAAATATAGCTGGATTAAAAAGATTGGCTTCTAGTAAACAGCATGAAGCAAAAATCTACCGAATGACCGATTTCTGTACTGTTTTTAATGATTCGTTTGTGCCCGATCCCTATTATGGTGGCGATAAAGGATTTGAACATGTAATTGATTTATTAGAAGATGCTTGCGAAGGTTTGTTCTTGAAAGTTGGAAGTTTGTAGATGAAATTATTCCAATTTTAAATCTAAAGTTTAGCAATTACTGAAAAAAATAAAATAATAGGATACAATGCGAATTTAATAATTCGTTAGATTAATGCTTTCACCATTCTGTCATTTCCTGATATGTCTTTTCTTAATTCAATGCCTTTGAAACCAAGTGCTTTCAACAAACCGACGCAAGCTTGACCAGCATCCCTGTGAATTTCGAAGTATAGTTTTCCATTGTTTTTTAGGTGTTTTTGGGCAAACAATGCTATGCGTCTATAAAAAAGTAACGGGTCATTGTCGGGTACAAATAGTGCTATGTGTGGCTCGTTTTCTAAAACGTTGGCATGCATTTCATTTTTTTCTTGCTCAGGAATATAAGGTGGATTACTCACAATAATGTCCCATTTTTTATCTAAGTCTGGGGCGTTTAAAATGTCAATTTTCCAAAAAAACAAGTCTAAATTATTCATTTTAGCATTCAATTTGGCAATTTCAAGTGATTTCACTGAAATATCAAAGGCGTCAACAGTTACATTTTTTAATTTGTGTTTTAATGAAATTGCAATGCAACCGCTACCTGTTCCAATATCTAGGATGCTTAATTTTTCATTTGTAATGTTCTCATTTCGAATCCAATCTACTAACTCTTCAGTTTCAGGACGAGGAATTAAAACCGACTCATTTACTGAGAATGGAAGTCCATAAAACTCAGTCTCACCCAAAATGTATTGAATTGGAACAAATATTTTTAATTTTTCAATAATACTTTCAATTTCATAACGTTGATTCAATGAAAAAACCGTATTTTTGTTAACTATTAATTGTGTCCTTGAAAAACCAGTCAGTTTTTCGAAGATTAAATAAGTAAAACTCTTGATTTCCGTTGCTGGATATAAATCTTTAAGTTCTGAATTGATATGTTGAATGGCGGTTTGCATGATGCAAAGATAGCTCAAATGTGCTAATATGACAATAAGTCAATATGCTAATTTATTGATATACTTATCGGGGACATTGTAATAATTATGAATTATGGATATTGAATTAAAATACATGCATCGTTGCCTTCAACTGGCGGAACTTGGTGTAAGCCACGTTGCACCAAATCCCATGGTGGGAGCAGTTTTGGTGGTTGATGACAAAATAATAGGTGAGGGTTTTCATCAGCGTTATGGTCTGCCACATGCCGAGCCAAATGCCATAAATGCTGTAGTTGATAAACTGTTGTTGAAAAAAGCCACATTATACGTAAATCTTGAGCCCTGTTCGCATTACGGAAAAACACCTCCTTGTGCCGATTTGATTGTAAAAAGCGGTATTCCAAGGGTTGTGATTGGAACGCTAGACCCAAACCCAAAAGTGGCAGGAAAAGGCGTAGAAATACTCCGAAAAGCAGGTGTTGAAGTTCATGTGGGAGTTTTAGAAAGTGAGTGTCGGGAATTAAACAAACGTTTTTTTATTTTTCAGGAACAAAAACGACCTTATATTCTGCTTAAATGGGCACAAACACATGATGGATTTATTGATCGAAAACGGATTGATGTAACTGAGATGCCTTTGATTATTTCCAATGATATTACCAAACAACTAACCCACAAGATGCGTTCAGAGAATCAGGCCATTCTGGTAAGTACCAATACAGTTCTGCTTGATAATCCGTCACTTACAGTCCGTAATTGGTCTGGAAAATCGCCAATTAGGGTAGCCATTGATAGGGTGGGGAGGATACCTGCTCATTATCATTTGCTGGATGGAAGTTTACCTACGATTGTATTTACCGAACAAGAAAAATCAAATCGAACACATTTGGAATTTATTAAAATTGAGTTTGACGAAAATTGTTTAGCTACCATTCTCCACAAAATTTATGAGCGAAACATCCATTCAGTTATGGTTGAAGGAGGTGCTAAATTGTTGAATAGTTTTATAGATGCAGGATGTTGGGATGAAGCTAATATTGAAGTTTCACCTTTACAAATTAAGGACGGAGTACTTGCACCAGTATTCCCTTATCAGCCTATTTCTCGGAAAACTTTTGATGGTCATGAATGGTTATATTTTAAAAATCCAAAACAAATAGTGATTTGAAAATTACCAGTTTTAATGATGCTTTGCAGTGCTACCTTGTGTAATTTGCAATAGTACTTTGTAAAATAAAGAATTTAATAACCTTGCCAAATAAATCAATACTATGCCTAGATTTGTAATCTTAATTTTTATTGCAATTTATGTTTACACGCTAATAAGTATTATTTCAGTTTTGTTACTCGAAAACCGTAGCCCCGCAAAATCGCTTTCCTGGGTATTGGTATTGTTATTTATTCCAATTATTGGATTGTTTTTTTACCTTGTTTTGGGCCAGAATTTACGTAAGAAAAAGTTAATTTCAAAGAAAAGTATTCGTCGTGTAACCGATCGTCCAGTTGCATCGTTTGATATCAGTCAGTTAAATCCCGCTCTATTTAAAAATAATCAATTGAACTTGATAAAAATGCTTTACAAAAACAGTGAAGCGGCTGGTTATGCTTTCAATAAAATTGAGGTTTTGTCGAGTGGTGAAAGTACTTTTGATGCAGTTTTTGATGCCATCAGAAATGCCAAGGATCACATTCATATCGAATTTTTTATTTTTGCAGACGATAAAATTTCCAATCAGCTCAGAGAATTACTCATTCTAAAGGCAAATGAAGGGGTGAGTGTAAGGATGATTTATGATTATTGGGGAAGTTTTGATTTGTCCAAAAGATATTTAAAATCGTTGCGTGACGCAGGAGTGCACGTAAAATCTTTTTTGCCTTTTCGTTTCCGTTTCCACTTTTCAAGCAGCAAAATTAATTATCGTAACCATCGCAAATTAGTTATTGTTGATGGGAAAATAGGCTTTACTGGTGGTTTGAATGTGGCAGATAGATATATTTATGGCGATTTTCTAGGTAGCTGGCGTGATACTTTTATTAGCATCGAAGGGGCAGCGGTACATGCACTTCAACTGCTATTTCTGGTCGATTGGTATTTCGTTGAGCGAAAAATGTTGGTAGAACAGAAATATTTTCCAGAACCTCAACAGTTTGACGAAAATTTAGTTCAAATTGTCAGCAGTGGTCCCGATTCTGACTGGGAAGCCATCATGCAAGGGTTAGCCTCTGCCATCATGTCGGCAACCAAATACGTGTACATACATTCGCCTTATTATATGCCCACGGATGTATTATCAAACTGCATAGAAATGGCCTCTTTGAGCGGCGTGGATATTCGATTAATGATTCCCATTAAGTCCGATTCCAAGTTTTCGTACGCCAGCACAAGTAGTTATTTAGGCCAAGCACTCGAAGCTGGCGTACGAGTGTATAGATATAGAAATGGATTTTTACATAGTAAGGCCATCGTGATTGACGATTTTGTGTCAATTGTTGGTTCATGCAATATAGATGAACGTAGCTTCACTCAAAATTTTGAAGCAAGTGCGTTCATTTATGAAGAAAAAACTGCATTAAAACTCAAGAAACTTTTTCTTATGGACATTGAAAATTGCGAAGAATTAACGCTAGAAGCATGGTCAAACAGGAAAAAAAGTCAAAAATTAAAGGAATCATTTGCTCGACTTTTTAGTCCGTTGATGTGAAATGGTCAATTTATTTTAGCAAAAAATATAGTTTCGAATTGTATTTCAATAAAAAAAATATGTACTTTTGCGCCACTAAATACTTTTCGGGATGTAGCTCAGTCCGGTTTAGAGTACTGGTCTGGGGGACCAGTGGTCGCAAGTTCGAATCTTGTCATCCCGACGTTTGAAAATCAAAGGTTTATACGAAAGTATAAACCTTTTTTAATTTCTACTCTACCTTATTTCTACCTTTTCTGGTAGAGATAATTATTACTAAATACAAATCAATTGCTTTATAATCTTATATTTTGAAAGTGGCATGATTCTATGAAAACACAAATATAAAAGATAACGCTATTTCTTATGATGAGAAGTGATAGTGAATTTTCTAAACTTAACTTTGCTTTTATCCATTTTCTCCCTTCAATTCCCTTCACAATAATTATTTCAGTTTCATTACTTCCTCAATTTTATTCGTCCTAAATCATTCACAGTTTTCTAACCTCAAAAAGCACTCATTAGCGTTATTTATATATTTATCATACAGCTGTTTAACTTGTATTTTTACAAGAAAAAATCAACAGTATGAAAAAAGTATTATTCTGTCTACCTACTTGGTGGAAAGCTGAAACACCCGTTTTAGCTCGTTTTCTTCAAATTATTTCCAGTGTCTTTGCCTCATTACCACTTTATTACGCTGCACTCCCAGAAGAGTTTAAAACAGCCATTCCGACCAGCTATTTGAAATACATAGCCATTGCCGGTGGCGTGTGTGCATTTATCCTTCAATTCTTCAACAAGAAACAGCCATGAGCAGGATAGGAAGATACTTCACGTTGGAAGAACTCACAGTTACCCATGAGAATATGGATAATACTCCAGGTATTAATGCAAGAAGAAACCTGAACACCCTGGTCAAAAACCTGTTGGATCCAGTCCGTGAAACGATTGGAGAACCGATAAAGATTACTTCCGGTTACAGGTCATTGGCGGTAAACCGTGCTGTTGGTGGCACCATGAAGCCCATCAGTCAGCATACAAAAGGAGAAGCAGCTGACATGGAGAGTTCCGACAATGCAAGGCTGTTTCGTGTTATCCGGGACCACTTTGACTTCGACCAATTGATATGGGAAAAGGGAAACGATGTACAGCCTGAATGGGTACACGTAAGCTACAAAGCGATAGGAAACCGCAACCAGGTATTGAAAAATAAAAACGGAAAATACATACAGCTATGAAAAACACATTTGAATTTTTTAAAAAGTACGCATTTATAATAGTTTCCTGTATTTTCTTGGCATTAGCATTTCAAAAGTATGAGAATAAAGAAGTAATCACGCAGAATGACAGCGTATTACAATCTGATTATGATATGTCAAAAGCCGACAGCATAAACTCGATTAATGCCAATGCATTACTTTGTAAGAAAGACAGCATTATTGCATCACTAAACGTCAAACTGAACAAAGAAAAAGCCACCACAAAAATCCAAAAGGCAGATGCCAATAAACAACACATCGTCAACGACAGCCTTCAAGCCAGATTTGATAGCGAAAAGAACTTGGATACATGCGAAGACCTTGCCCAAGGATTAGGTATTGAAATTGCCGAAAAGGACAGCGTTATAGCAAGTCTTGATGCTCAAATTGAGAATTATTCAAACGAGGTAAATGAGTTCAATGACAAGGCAGAGATACAAGCAATGGTCATAACAAGCAAACAGAATCTACTCTCAAGTAAAGATTCCACGATAGACTACTACAAAACTCAAAACAAGAAAAAAGATTTCTGGAATGGAGTGAAAGTAAAAGTAGCTGGTGTAATGATTTTTATTGAAACTGTGGCTCTACTCCTCAAATAGATATCATTTGCATACAATTGATTCCTATTATTTGTTCTCTAGCATCAAAAAGCACTGTTTAGCATTATTTATATATTTATAATACAGTTAGTTGGATAGTAATTTTACAGAAAAATATTAGTATAAACTTTTAAAAATTACAACTATGGCTAGACAGCTTGGACATGTAAAGTACAAAGGTACAATCGGCGAGATTCGCCATTTCAAGATTAAAGGGATGACCGGGCATTTTGCTGGTCTAAATGGTGGTGCAACTGCAGAGCCCTGCAAATGACAATTTAACTGTGTCGCTTGGTTTACTCGAAGAACATGAAAATGTCAATGTAAGTGTTTTGAACCTCAATGGTTCACTTCTTTACCAGCGCACCAGCATTGATAATTCAACTTTTACAATTCCTCTCAACAACTATGCTAATGGAATTTATTTCATTAAAGTTCAGACGAATAAAGAAACGATAATTCGAAAATTTAATGTGGCTAAGTAGTCGTAAATGATTGATTAAATTATACTATAAATCCAAAAATAAAAATGAAAACAACAAAGAAATTGATTTTTGTCACAATGTGTCTATTATTCACATTATCAGCTAATTCGCAAAAGTTCAAATTGATATGGGCTGACGAGTTTAACGGAAAAGGATTGCCAGATTCTACCAAATGGGGCTACGAAGATGGGTATATCCGCAACAACGAATTGCAGTATTATACCCGAAGTACCAACAATGTACGTCAGCACAAGGGAAATCTGGAAATAACCGTGCTTAAAGAGCCACTGAAAGGTTTTGAATATACTTCAGCGAGTGTAATCAGCCAAAATAAAGGTGACTTTAAGTATGGCAAAATAGAAGGACGTTTCAAAATTCCAAACGGAAAAGGATTGTGGGCTTGTTTTTGGACATTAGGCTCTAATTTTCCAAAAACTGAATGGCCTTCGTGTGGCGAGATTGATATTTTTGAACACATTAATTCCGAAACAATAATTCATGGAACTGCACATTGGGCAGATCAATCAGCTAAACATACGGCAAAAGGAGCAAACTTCTATAATGTAGATGTAACCAAATGGCACAATTATTCAATAGTTTGGACACCAACAACCATAAAATGGTATGTAGATAAAATCCAGTATCATGAGATTTATATTAATGATGATAAAAGTAGTACAGAAGAATATCATAAGCCACATTACATCTTAATTAATTTACCAATTGGTGGTGCATGGCCGGGATCACCAGATTCTACTACCGTTTTACCAGCTACCATCTATTGCGATTATATTAGGGTTTATAAGTTAGAATCAGATAATTAATAATTCGATTTTTTATGTCTGAAAAACATCTTTATTTCATATTAACTTTTTGCGCAATTATAAGTGGTTACAGTGTTGCACAAAACCCAATTTCGCCTCCGGGCGTATATATTGCCGACCCTGCGGGACATGTTTGGGCGGATGGCAAATTGTACATTTATGGGTCGAATGACGAAAGTACAACTTACTTTTGTTCACATACGCACCACGTTCTCTCCACTTCTGACTTGAAAAAGTGGGAACTAACACGTGATGTTTTTTCTTCAAAAGGAGCAAATGATCAGGTTCCTTACAACGACAACATACTGTATGCTCCCGATTGTATGTACAAAAATGGCACTTATTACATGTACTATTGTCAACCTGGCAATGATGCTGATGGTGTAGCTACCAGCAAATCACCACTTGGCCTTTTTGTTAACGGAAAGAAGTTGTATACCAAAGGGATGAATGAAATTGACCCTTGTGTTTTTAAAGACACCGATGGTCAGATATACTACTTATGGGGGCAATTTAATTTGAAAATTGCGAAACTGAAACCCAATATGACCGAAATTGACACAACAACTATTCAGGACAAAATCATAACCGAAAAAGAACATTTTTTCCATGAAGGTGCTTCCCTGTCAAAACGAAATGGAATATATTATCTGGTGTATGCACACATAGGGCGGTTAAATTCTCCAAGTTGTATTGGTTATGCTACCAGCAAATCACCTTTTGGACCATTCAAGTACAGAGGTGTCATTGTTGACAATAGCCAAAGCGACCCCAAAAACTGGAACAACCATGGTTCGATAGTTGAATTTAAAGGGAAATGGTATGTGCTGTATCATCGTGCTACTCACAACAGTTATGTTATGCGTAAAGCTTGCATTGAACCGATTACTTTCAATGAAGATGGCAGTATCAACGAAGCGGAAATGACCTCACAAGGTGCTGGTGGTCCGTTGAGTGCTACTTCAAAAATTGAAGCAGAATGGGCGTGTTTGCTTTTCGGAAATAGCTATGTTTCAGCATTTTCGCCAAATGAAGAACAATTGTCCAAAATGAAAAACGATGATAGGGTGGTGTATAAATACATTGATTTCCCATCTAGCATTAACAAAATAGAGATGAGGTTAAAGCCTGGTAGAAAAGGAGGTAAAATACAGCTTATTATGGATCAAACATGGAATAGCTCATTTGCTACCATTGATGTACCGCCTTCAAATACAGATGAATGGGTAAATATTCAGGCAAATGTGAAACCAAATCCGGGAGTACATGGACTTTGGCTGAAATTCAGCGGTGAACCTGATGCCGTGATAGATATTGACTGGTTCAAATTCATTCAATAATACATAATGCTGTTTTAAACGACTTTCAATTTTCAACAATATATATTCAATTATGAGGTATTTCCAATTTCTATTTTTTGTTTTAGTCATAACTAATTCAATATCAACAGCACAAAACCCTATCTCACCAAATGGTTTATACATTGCCAATCCGTCAGCTCATGTTTGGGCTGATGGTAAATTATATATTTACGGATCCAATAACGAGAGTCCAAACTATTTCAGCTCATGGACTTATCATGTATTGGCAACATCCGATTTGAAAACATGGGAGCTTACATCAAATGTGTTTAAATCGAAAGGTATCGCCGACAGTGTTTCTTATAATGATAATCGGCTCATGGCACCTGATTGTCAGTATAAAAACGGTACTTATTATTTGTATTATTGCCAGTCTTCAAATGGTGTTGAAGGTGTGGCAACGAGTAAATCGGCTGTGGGGCCTTTTGGCAATGCAAAAAAAATAGACACAAAACCTATTGATGAGATTGACCCCTGTGTTTTTATCGATGACGATGGACAGGCTTATTATATCTGGGGGCAGTTTACAGCAAAAATGGCAAAACTCAAACCCAACATGACTGAAATTGATTCGTCAACTATAAAAGACAATATTGTTACAGAGAAAGAACATTTTTTTCATGAAGGCGGATATATGGTAAAACGGAATGGGATTTACTATTTCATTTATGCGCACATGGGTCGGTTGAATATGCCAACTTGTTTAGGTTATGCAACCAGTAAATCGCCTTTTGGTCCCTTTAAGTACAGAGGCGTAATTATCGATAACAGTCATTGCGACCCAAATAATTGGAATAATCATGGTTCGTTAGTTGAATTCAAAGGTAAATGGTATGTGCTCTATCATAGGGCAACCGAAAACAGTTATGTTATGCGCAAGACTTGTATCGAACCGATTACGTTCAATGAAGATGGAAGTATCAACGAGGTGGAAATGACTTCACAAGGTGCCGGTGACCCTTTGAACGCGACTTCGAAAATTGAAGCTGAATGGGCATGTTTGCTCTTCGGAAATTCATATATCTCTTCATTTTCTAACAACGAAAATGGATTAAAAAATCTGAAAGATGGTGACAGGGTGGTGTACAAATACATTGACTTTCCGGCAACAATTACTAAAATTGAATTGCGCTTGAAACCAGGAAAAAAGGGTGGGAAAATAAAACTTACATTGGATCAGACTTGGCATCCATCATTTGCTACAATTGATGTACCGCCTTCAAATACAGATGAATGGGTTAATATCGAGGCAAATGTAAAACCAACTCCAGGAGTGCATGGTCTGTGGCTAAAATTCAACGGTGATAGCGATGCCGTGATAGATATTGATTGGTTTAGGTTCTCAAACTAACTTTATATCACACAATTCAATTATTTCTCTTAAAACACTAATTTAAAATGAAAACGTTCTTTATTAGCTTGCTGATATTTTGCTTTTTAAGTGTATCTGTTGATGCACAAACCTCTTTGAATAAGTCCGATTTTCAGACACCGCCAACTTCAACAAAAGTGCACGCGTGGTGGCATTGGATGGGTGGTAATATCACTAAAGATGGTATTACCAAAGATTTGGAATCGATGAAAGCACAAGGCATTGTACAGGCTAGTATATTTAATATTGCTGCCATCTACAACAAAACGGTAGATGTACCCAAGGTGAAATTTAATTCGCCGGAATGGATTGAGATGTATCAGTGGGCATTGAAAGAGGCTAACAGATTGGGTATAACCATTGGTATAGAGACGATTGATGGTTTTGCTACTATTGGTGGTCCCTGGATTACACCCGAAATGTCGATGAAGCAATATGTGTGGACTAAAACTTCTATTGATGGCGGAAAAGTTTTGAATGTGAGGCTGCCAGAGCCAATAAAGATGGAGAATTTTTACCGTGATGAGGTTGTGGTGGCTTTCCCAATGAAGGAAAATTCAAATTCATTCAAAGAAGCTAATCCTAAAATTGATGTAAATAAAATTCCGACAGGAAATGTGCTTTTTGATGGGAATCCAAAAAGCGAAATCGACTTCAATAAAAATCAGGTGGTTGATGTGAGTTTTGCAAAAGATTTTACGGCAGATAAATTAGTGCTGTACCCACATTTGCCTTTTTGTTGGGATTTTGTTTTGGTTGATAATGGAAAAATTACGCTAAATTTTGCACTGTCTAGTTCTAATGATGGCAAGGTGTTTAGCAAAGTTGCAGATTTGAAATCGGTTGGTAGCAATAAACCCATTACTGTGGCTTTTCCCACAACAAATGCAAAATTTTATCGCCTGGAACTTGTAAAGACAAGCCTTGTTTATTCTAACAATTTGCCAATTGCCGAATTAGAATTGTTGAAAGGCGATGAACAAGCACTTTTTCAGTCGCCTGTCAACTCCTTTTTTGAGAAAACGGCTTCGGTATATGACTTGAAAGAAAATGTACTGGATGTAAATATAATAAAGAATGTAACACCGATTTCCGAAAATTCAGTAATCGACATTACAAGTTATATGTCGACTGATGGAACGCTGAAATGGAATGCACCAAAAGGTCGTTGGCAGATTATCCGTTTTGGATATACGTCTACTGGCGTTAAAGTGGATCCTGCTACAAAAGGTGAAGAAGGATTGGAAGCGGACAAACTGGATACTACGGCGCTGAATCTTCATATCAACAGTTATGCAAAGAAACTCTTAGATGCAGCGGGAAAATACAAAGGTAATACACTGAAATTCTTATTAATGGATAGCTGGGAAGCACAATTCCAAACATGGTCAAAAAACTTTTCAAAAGAATTTCAAACCCGCAGAGGATATAATATTCTTCCATGGATTCCGGTGTTGTGTGGCGAAACAGTTGGTAGTACTGAACTTTCGGAAGCTTTTTTATTCGACTTCAGAAAAACGATTGCAGACCAACTGGATCAGTATTTCTACAAACATTTTTCGGACTTAAGTCACCGCAATGGAATGGAATATCATGGCGAAGCAATTTATGGCGGCTGGGGTGCATATCCACCATCAGATGCCTTAAAAACAAATGAATACATTGATTTGCCAATGACAGAGTTTTGGGCGAATGCTAATCAGGATAAAATGTCAGAGTATAATCCGGCCAATAAACCTGCATCCTGTATGCCAACCTATTCCGCTTTAGCTTTTAATAAACAAATTATTGGTTCAGAAGCATATACCGGCTTTGCTCATTATTCCGAAGCTCCGGGCGACTTAAAACCATTTGGCGATGCCGCTTTTTGTGCAGGTGTAAATCAAATCATATTGCATAGTTTTGTACATCAGCCATTTGATAATAAACCCGGTATGACATTGGGCAAATTTGGTGGCCATTACAACCGAAATAATCCGGTGTGGGAATTCAATCAGGATTGGTTGAATTATCAGGCGCGTGTGCAATATATCCTTCAAAAAGGCGAGCCGATTGTTGATGTGCTGTTTTATATTGGTGATGAATTACCCTTGTTTTTCAGCAAGAGTTTTGTGAAGGATTTACCCTATGGCATTACACCAAATGCCTGTAACATGGATATGTTGAACAAAAGAATCAAGGTAATTGATGGAAAATTATCGTTGGGTGGAAATCAGCGATTTTCATTGTTGATGTTGCACAATACCACCAAAATGGAATTTTCCACATTGAAACGCATAGCTCAATTGGTAAAAGAGGGAGCTGTGGTGTACGGTCCAAAACCGCTTGAAATGTTGTCGGTAACCGATATTAAAAACGATTCATTGGCTTTCAAACAATTAGTGGATGCAGTTTGGGGAAATTCTACCGAAAATAATTATGGTAAGGGGAAAATGTATTCTGGTAAACCACTTGCAGAAGTGATTAAGCAAATGAATGTAACTCCGGACTTGACAACCAACACGCAGAATCCAAAAGAAATCATGTTTATTCATAAAAAGTTGAATGATATGGATATCTATTTTGTTTTTAATCAGCAAAATAGAACGTTGAATCGTGAGATTTTATTCCGTGTAAATGGCAAAACACCTGAAATATGGAATGCCGTAAATGGAACTGTTTCAAAACCTGCTATTTATTCTGAGGAGGGGAATCAAACCCGTATTCCTGATACGTTTAGGGCATATGAATCCAAAATATTTGTATTCAAAAATGAAACTCCTGCTCATTATATTCAGCAAGTTGCACTGGAAGGAAAGCAAATCTTCCCACAATTACAACTCACTGATACAACTTTTGCCATTCCTGAGGTTGAATATAAAAATGGGAAATTTGGTTTCATCAGCACTGTAACCGGAAAATATACTTTTACTACCAATGATACAAAAGTGATAAAGGCAAATCTTACACAACCTACAGTGTTGGAAATAGCGAATCCCAAAACTAGAATTGAGTTCTTTTCGGCTTCAAACGAAGTGATTCAACCCGTTGAAGTGACCGAATTGAAATCGTTGACCGAATTCGAGAATCCAGCCATTAAGTATTTTGCCGGAAAAGCGAAGTACACAATTCATTTCAGTGTGCCTAAAAAATTCAGTTCTTTAACGGATTCAATCATTCTGAATTTAGGAAAAATTGACGCTACAGCCGAAGTTATTTTAAATGATAAATTGCTCACTTATGCATGGCAATCGAACACTTGTGTATCTGTAAAGGACTTGTTGAAAGGGGAGAATACATTGGTAGTAGCGGTAGCGACGGTTTGCAGAAATCGCTTTATTGGTGATTTAAACCAATTTGGAAGTGTAAAATCTCTTTGGACCACTTCGCCCATCGAAGAAATTCTGAATAAAAACATGCCGTTAAAACCTTCGGGATTAATGGGGCCGTTGAAATTAGTAGGATACAAAAGCTTGTATAAATGAAAATTATCAGTTTGAAGACAGTGTTTGTTCTTGGATTTTTATTTGTTGCTTTATTATTGAAAGCACAAAATAGAAATCAGGCTTTTGACATGGCTAATAACAGCCCAAAAAATGGGGATATCAATAAGAGGATTCATGCTGGAAATACAGAGTATCACGTTTCAATAAAAGGAAATGATACAAATGATGGGTCTGTTTCTAATCCTTTTTTAACTATCAGTCGGGCAGCTCAGGCAGCACAGCCTGGCGATATTATTACAGTTCATGCCGGAACCTATCGTGAACGTATCAACCCGCCGCGTGGTGGTATTTCCGATTCAATACGAATTATTTATCGTGCTGCACCAGATGAGAAGGTTGTAATCAAAGGTTCTGAGGTTATATCAAACTGGGTGAAGGTACAAACCGATGTTTGGCAGGTGAAATTACCAAATTCGTTTTTTGGCAGGTTCAATCCTTACAGTGATCTTATCCGCGGTGACTGGTTCGATGACAAAGGCCGGAAGCATCACACCGGTGCGGTTTATCTCAATGAGGAATGGCTTACCGAAGCAGCCAGTCTGGAAGAAGTGATGAAACCTGTAAGTGCAAACCCACTTTGGTTCGGGCAGGTTGAGGAGGATTACACAACAATATGGGCGCAATTTAAGGATGTAGACCCCAACCGGCAGCTTGTAGAAATTAACGCACGCCAGACTATTTTTTATCCTGACCAGCCAGGGCGGAACTTTATCACCGTGCGAGGCTTTATCATGAAGGATGCGGCTACGCCATGGGCACCTCCCTGGAACGCTACCTGGCCAACCAGGACCTCTCCG
>JBAXAD010000025.1:0-26264 GCA_037142715.1 Paludibacter sp.
GACTTGTAACCAATTCGCCGGGATATGGAGGTGATTTAGGCATTGATGAGGAAAATCAAAAAATAGACTTTTTGTCACCTCATACCAGTAGAAATGATAATATACATTTGGAATTGGCGGCTGAGGAAATTAAATTACTGATTCAAAAATACTATAAACCTGTGGTTGACGATGAGCCTGCCCGTAGAGGAACTCCCTTATTTGGCGGTCCTAAATTACCAACCTTGCCCTACGATCATATTATCCAGATATACAATGTTTGGAAAGCAGGCGGCTATGTTATTTACCATCATGATATGTTTCAAACGGGCTATGGCTCAGATGCTGTTCCAGCTAATGGAATTCCGGCTCCAGGATTTAGTCCATATCACGATCAGGTATTTGATTTTTTGAAAAATAAAAATAATTATTTGAAATTATTTAGATAGTAATCTGCGAAATAATAAAAACAGAAATTGAATATCAACTATATATGAAAACAAAACACTTTTTCTTTACACTTGCCTTTCTCATTGCAAACATTTCAATTAATGCCCAAAAAGAAGGTCTTCCAGTAGTTGGTACACAAGTTTTTATTGAACCCGGTCAAACCAATGAAGAAGTAGAAAACTGGTTCAGAATTTTACACGATCAAAAAATGACGGTTTGTCGGGTATTTTTGGTTGAACCACACATGCATAAATCAGATGGCAGTTGGGATTTTGAAAGATATGATTTAGCCTTTAAAATGGCCGAAAAATATGGTATTAAAGTATTTGCAACTATGTATCCGAAGGAAATTGCTTTGGATTGGCGATTGGAGAAACTGCCACAAAGTAAGGAACATCTTAAATTGCTGAAGGAGTATTTTAAAACAATGGTGCAGCATTTTGGTACTTTTAAATCGCTTTATTGCTGGGTGATTCAAAATGAGCCGGGCTCGAACGGAATGTACACAAAAAGTAATCTCTCGGATAGTTTAAAAAATGAATGGAAGAAACTACAAGTTCCTGATGCTTATAAGAGTAAAGGTTATTCAATGGATAAGTCAATGGAAGATAATTTTTTTCTGCGTAATTACATTACTTGGTATTTATCATTGATTACCGACCAAATTCACGAAACGGGTGATAAACACGAAATCCATGTTAATAATCAGAATATCTACTATAATGCTCCTGAATACGATTTTGTAGCCTGGCGCAAGTTCCTTTCTATTTTTGGGGCTTCTTGCCATCCGAGCTGGCATTATACTTATTTCAACCGGGACCAGTATTCAATGGTGCTTTCGGCCAATTGCGACCTGATGCGTTTCGGGGCCGGCGATAAACCGTTTATGGTTACTGAGTTGCAAGGTGGCAATAATACTTACAGTGGACATGCACCGATGTGTCCAACAAAAGATGAAATTACCCAATGGTTGTGGGTTTCAATAGGTTCGGGCTCCAAAGGAACTGTTTTCTGGACGCTAAACCCCAGGGCAGTGGGTGGTGAAGCCGGCGAATGGGCAATGATAGATTTTCAGCAAAAACCTTCGGACAGGTTGCTGGCTGCTGGAGCTGTGGCGAATGACTTAAGCAAGAATCGAACTCTTTTTGAGAATGCAAAACCTTATGAATCAAATATTTACATTTTATACTCCAAAGAGTCATTTTGGTTGGAAAGAACAAAAGCCGACAGGAAAGAAAACGCATTGGTTGAAGGAAGAACCGACGGAGCGATGATAAAATCGGTTATCACTTGGTACGAAGCATTAACGGCGTGTGGGATCAATACCAATTTAGGTGAAATGGGTGAGTTTAATTGGGATAAGCCCAGTCATGTAGGCGAAACAATAATTCTATCTCACCAATTGTCTATCTCGTCTATTTATTGGGAAAAAATTCGTCATTTTGTAAAATCCGGCGGTAAACTAATTGTTGATGGTTTGACATTCTTTTTTGACGAGAATCATTTTGCAGTGATGCAAACTGGTTTTCCGCTTCAAGATGTAATGGGTGGATCTTTGGCCGAAGTAGTTACCACACCAGGCGATTTTAGTTTGAAAATTGGTTCGGACAATCTTCCGGCACATCTTTTTAAAGGCTTACTCAACAATACAACCGGCAAAATACTTGCTAAGGAAGGTGATAATGTAGTGGCCATTACCAATCAATTTGGAAAAGGCAATACAACCTGGATTCCATCTATGCTTGGTTTGGGAGCTAAACGAGTTGACAACGGACCTCTTTCAAGATTTTTACAAACAGAACTTTCTGAAACAATCAGCAGTTTTCCTGTTCGTTTCGATAAACCCCAAAAAGGAGTTCAAATGCGAACCATGGTTTCTGGTTCTGATATTATTACAATAATCATCAATAAATCAACTGAAGTGAAAACCATTCCACTTATCGTAAAAAATAAGAATTTAAAGCCCAATGTTTTGGTTGCAAGCAAGCAAGGTACTTTATCAGGAAAAACAATAAGTATTAAACCGGAAGAAACGATGGTGATTCAGTGGAAAGAGAGTAATTGAAGTTATTAAAGCTGATCAATAATGCATCCCACATAAAAACAATTGATTGTATTTTATGTGGGATTTCTGTTTTGAAGCGTCTTTTATCTATGGTGATAAAAAGTTTTCTGACTTTTTCCATCTGAATACACGAGTGGATTCATCCTTAATTTTAATACATAAAAAAATCACATGAAGAAGTACTTTTCCTTAATTGCATTAATTCTATTCACTTGCTATGGCTGCAATAATTTGTTGGAAACAAAAGATTTATTGAACAAAAATGAGCAAAATTACCCTGCTACGGAAGAAGATGTTCAATCATCCTTAGCCAGTATTTATCAGCAAATGGCGTTTGTTCAATATGGTGAAATTTATATGGGCACCATGGTTTCTGATGAAACTTTTGGTGGTGGAGGTCCTGATGATGCCGTAACAACTGCGATAGACCAACTAAAGAAAAGCAACGAAAACATGCTCACTCTTACATGGGCACCTTACTATTCAGGGATTTTTAGAGCAAATAAGTTGATGGAAAATATAGATAATGTAAAAAATATTTCGGCTTCCACAAAGAAACAGGCTTTAGGTGAATCTTATTTTATGCGTGCCTGGTTTCATTTTAATCTGGCTCAATTATTTGGTAATGTGCCAGTATATGCTTCGTCAGAAAGTGTAATCAGACCAAATTCAACTCCCGAAGAATTGTATGGACAGATTGCTTTAGATTTGAAAACTGCTATTGACTCTTTTCCCACAACGAGCTATACAGCTTTACCTACAACCAGACTTGGTCATGCTAATCGTTGGGCAGCTGAAGGTTTGCTTGCCAGGGCTTATCTATTTTATACCGGTTATTATCAAAAAACAGAACTTCCTTTGGCGGGCGGAGGTGTAATTACTAAAGCGCAAGTAATTACCTATTTGGAGGATTGTATTGACCATAGTGGACACGCATTGGCAACCGATTTCCGGACTTTGTGGCCCTATACTAATAAATATACCGTTGAAGATTATCCTTATGCCGCAGGAAAAGGTTTGAAATGGCTTGGTGAAGAAGGATTAAATAAAGAAACGGTATTTGCTATTAAATTTGGAAATATTGCTGATTATAACGATTTCCCATCGGGTATGAATAAGATAAATACCGGATTTAGTCTCCGTGGGCAGAGTTTACCCCGTAATACATTTCCATTTGGCATGGGTTGGGGACATGGCACTGTGAATACAAGAATGATTGACCAATGGAAAACAGACGAGCCAAATGATCCTAGAATCACCATGTCAATTTTAAATGTAAAAGATCCGGCCGAAGGTATTGTTAAATACGAAGATAATGGCATGGGTCAAATGCATGATACGCATTATTTTATCAAGAAATATACCACCATTATGTCCTGGAAAAATAAAGCAACGAAAACAGTCTATGGAAGTTATACAAATATTCTTTATGGTTCTGGAGAATCAAATTATATCAGAGAAAGCCAGGATTTGGTGTTGTTGCGCTTCTCCGATTTACTTTTAATGCATTCCGAATTAACAGAAACAAATACAGGTTTAAATCGCGTGCGTGCCAGAGTGGGATTAGCTGCTATTCCTTATTCGTTTGATGCATTGCAAAAGGAACGTTTCCATGAATTGGCATTTGAGGGGGTTCGTTATTACGACCTCCTTAGATGGTATCGCAAGGATGCTGGTGCAATATTACAAGCTAACCAACAAGGAGTTGCAGTTTTAAATTCGAATGTGCCAGCTACTATGAATTTTCAGATTCAAACAAGAATGAATGCAACCGGTGGTTTCTGGCCAATACCATCAAGCGAGATTTCACTTTCAAAAGGTATTTTGGTTCAAAATCCTGGATGGGGAAGTGATGGGTCACTATAAAATTTAGAAATAGATACGATAATCAGGTATTATAAAAATGAAAGCAAAATTAAATCTAACGTGCCTAATAGTCTTATTACTAGTCAATACTGTTGTTTTAAAAAGTCAGTCTGTATCCAAATATCCCTTTCAAAATACAAATATAAGCACGGAAGAGCGTGTTAATGATTTGGTTTCGAGACTTACTTTAAAAGAAAAAGTGAGCCAACTTTTTAATCAATCCGAAAGTATAGACCGCTTGGGAATTCCTGCATATAACTGGTGGAATGAATGTCTTCATGGTGTGGCGGCGGCTGGAAAAGCAACTGTTTTTCCTCAGGCAATTGGAATGGCAGCTTCGTTTGACGAAAACATGATGTATCGAATTGCAAATGCAATTTCTGACGAAGCAAGAGCGAAGAATAATTTTTTTCGTAAAAATAATATCAGCAGTATTTATACCGGATTAAATTTTTGGTCACCAAACATTAATATTTTTCGTGATCCGCGGTGGGGGAGAGGTCAGGAAACGTATGGTGAAGATCCTTTTCTTACAAGTAGAATGGGAGTTAATTTTGTAAAGGGTTTACAAGGTGATAATCCGAAATACTTTAAAGTAATTGCAACAGCCAAACATTATGCAGTGCATAGTGGCCCTGAATTTACACGGAATTCGGATAATGTTTTTGTAAATGATTATGATCTTTATAACACCTATTTGCCTGCATTCCGAGCCTTGGTCAAAGAAGCCAATGTTCAATCTATTATGTGTGCTTATAACCGTTTCCGCGACAAACCTTGTTGTGGTTCTGATTTGCTGTTATCCAATATTTTAAGAAATGAGTTTGGATTTAACGGCTATGTTGTATCCGACTGTGGAGCAATCTCGGATTTCTATCTTCCGCAATATCATAATGTTGTAAAAACTTCCAATCAGGCTTTGGGATGGTCACTTGCTACCGGTACAGACCTGAATTGCGAAGAAACAAAAGGCTTTTTAGTGAATAATCTCGATTCGGCAATAAAGGCAGGGATTGTAAATGAAAAAGATATAAACAGGTCGCTGAAACGAATTTTCAATGCTCGTTTTAAGTTAGGTATGTTCGACCCTAATGGAGCTGATGAATATTCAAAAATACCAATCTCTGTATTAGGTTCCGCCGAAAATCAAAAAATAGCACTTGAAGGAGCCAAAAAAGCGTATGTTCTGCTGAAAAATGATGGTATTCTACCGTTGCGCAAGGATAAAAAAATTGCACTTATTGGTCCAAACATTGATAACATTGACATTTTAATTGCCAATTACAATGGTACACCTGTAAATCCGGTAACGCCACTCAAAGGATTGCAACAAAAACAGGGCAGCAAAAATGTATTATTTGCTCCCAGCTGTCCTTTGACAACAGGTTTTTATGGAAATATGACAACTGTTGCGGCAGAAAATTTCTTCCATCTAGAGAATGCTAAGTTAAAACAAGGTTTGCAAGCCGAATATTTCACAAGTACAGACTTTACAAGTAAACCATCAATTGCCCGAATTGATCCCAATATTGACTTCTATTGGAAAAAATCACCCATAAATAATCTGTTAGAAGAGAATTTTTCGGTACGCTGGAAAGGTGTGCTAATACCTGCAAACAGCGGAAAATATATTTTTGAATCAGGATTTAGCTTGAAAACAAAAATTAATGGTGTTGAAACAACAAGTGCTGGAGTTGAACTGGAAAAAGGTAAACGTTACGAATTTGTAGCTGAATTTGTATCTCAACCTTATTTTTGGGGAAATACTTTAGAGCCAACTGCTCAGTTATTTTGGGTGAATTCGTCCATCGATTACCAAAAACAAGCCTTGGAAGTTGCTAAAAATGCAGATGTAATTGTTTTCTGCGGCGGAATTTCTGCCAAGCTGGAACGTGAAGCCATCCCTTCGGTTGAAACTGAAGGATTTTCGCACGGTGATCGCACAGATATAAAGTTACCCAAAGTTCAGGAAGAGTTATTGGCTGATTTGCTCAAAACGGGCAAACCTATTATTTTTGTAAACTTTAGTGGAAGTGCTGTGGCACTGAATTGGGAATCAGAAAACTTACCTGCTATTATTCAGGGTTTTTATCCGGGTGAAGCCACAGGAACAGCGTTGGCAAGTATTTTATTTGGCGAAACGAATCCGTCGGGACGACTTCCTGTAACTTTTTATAAGTCCATTTCCGATTTACCCGATTATAAAAATTATAATATGGACGGAAGAACCTACCGATATTTTAAAGGAAACCCTTTATACAAATTTGGTTTTGGCCTGAGTTATACCACTTTTTCATATAAAAATTTTCAGATTTCAAACCTTGCAATTGGCGATAATCAGATTGTGGCTTCTGTTGAAGTAACCAATACAGGCAAGTTAGCAGGTGATGAAATTGTTCAGGTATATTTGTCAGACAAAAATCCTGACGCAACTTCCGCCATACGTTCCTTAGTCGCTTTTAAACGTATCTCATTAGCAGCAGGAGAAACAAAGAATGTTTCATTTGCAATATCAAAAGACCAACTTTCAAAATTTAACACTGACTTCAAACCTGTTTTAGTGTCTGGTGATTACGTTTTATCGGTTGGTGGCAAACAGCCGGATGAAATTTCAATTGCCAATAAATCGGTATTGCAAAGTGAGTTTAGAATTGAGGGAAAGTAGTACACATAAAATAATTGTTTAATCCAAAATCAGTATAGTTCAATAAAATGGAATGCATAAGCTAGAAGAAACGATGGTGATTGTGTGCAAAACCTTATATTGAACTTACGTTAAATAATCATTTTAATTATGGTCTTAAGAAATAATCTTATAAGGTTTTTTATTTTTCTTCTATTGTTTATGCCTTCTATTTTGATACAATTGAATGCTGATAACTTAGTTCAGAATTACAAAAGCACTTCGACTCAGGTTGAATATCCTGAATATCAACAAAAAAACTGGCAAGCTTTCTGGGTTTCTGTCCCCAATATCAATCCCAGAGGGTACGGCGTTTATTATTTTAGAAAAAGCATTGATTTAGCTAACCCACCTACATCTTCTTGCCCTATGTTTGTTTCTGCCGACAATCGCTACAAATTGTTTGTCAATGAGAAATTGGTTTCTTTAGGTCCGGCCAGAAGCGATATTCAACACTGGAATTACGAAACTGTTGATTTAACTCCTTATCTGCACAAAGGAAAGAATATTATTGCAGCTCAGGTTTGGAACGAAGGTAATTTAAGGCCAGAAGGACATATTTCGTTGAGAACAGCATTTATTCTTCAGGGAGCAACAGACATTGCTCAGGTTCTTAATACGAACGAAACATGGAAATGTATTCAGGATAGTAGTTATGCTCCGATACCTTTTATAACACCAACATATTTTGTTGCCGGACCTGGTGAATTAATAAAAATAGCTAAACAACCTAAAGGTTGGAAATCTATAACTTTTCAGGACGATAGTTGGAAAGCTGCACAAACAATATCTTCAGGTCAACCGAAAAATATATTGGGCGGATATGGTATCGTAAATAACTGGGCACTTATGGAGTCAAAGTTGCCTCAAATGGAACAAACTTACCAGCGGTTACTGGTTCTTCGTAAATCGGAAGGGCTGGATATTAATGTTTCGTTTCCAGCAAAAAAAACTCCTATCACCATACCATCAAATACAGTAGTAAAGCTTCTACTTGATCAATCATTTCTGACAAATGCTTATCCAACTCTTATTTTCAATG
Source organism: Paludibacter sp. (assembly GCA_037142715.1). Lineage (GTDB taxonomy): Bacteria > Bacteroidota > Bacteroidia > Bacteroidales > Paludibacteraceae > Paludibacter. The sequence continues at coordinate 8,086 of JBAXAD010000025.1, forward strand.
GAGGTAAAGATAGTAGAATCTCAATTCGATATCAGGAAACCCTTTTTTCGAAATTTCCGCAAAAAGGAAATCGGAACGATATAATAAACAAGGTAATGATTGGAAGAGTGGATAGTATAATTTCAGATGGGTCTGAAAATCAAAGCTTCACAACGCTTAACTGGAGAACATTCAGGTATATACAGTTAAATATAGAAACAAAGAATGATCCCTTGGTTTTAGAAGATATTTATAGTACGTTCACTGGTTATCCATTTCAAAACCAATCAAAGCTGGAAACTGATAACTCTGAGCTAAATAAAATGTTTGAAATAGGAAACCGAACTGCCCGATTGTGTGCCATGGAGACATATATGGATTGTCCATATTACGAACAATTACAATATATTGGTGATACAAGAATACAGGCATTAATTTCGTTATACAATTTTGGAGATGATAGACTGATTCGCAATGCATTAAATCAAATGAGTTACTCGCAATTAACTGAAGGAGTAACTGCAAGCCGTCATCCATCAGTTACTCCACAATATATATCTACATTCTCACTCTGGTATATAGCAATGTTACACGATTATTTAATGTATGGTGGTGATATCTCATTCGTTAAAGAAAAACTGCCAAGCGTTAGGCAGGTACTCAATTTTTTCAAAAGTTTTCAAGAAAAGGATGGATCCTTAAAAAACCTCCCATTTTGGACTTTCACCGACTGGGTTACATCCAACGGTTGGCATGAAGGAATTGGTCCAATTGGCAAAAATGGAAATTCTGCTCTTCTGGATTTGCAGCTTTTATGGGCATATCAGCTAGCATCCGATCTGGAAAACAAGTTAGGTTACAAAGAAATTTCTTTGGAATACTTACAGAATGCAGAACTTTTAAGAAAAACGATATCGGTAAAATATTGGGATGATAACCGAAAATTATTTGCTGATCGCCCGGAGAGGGATTTATTCTCACAACACACCAATACGCTTGCAATTTTAACGGGAGCAGTCAGTACTAATGAAGCAAAACGTATCGCTATGAAATTACAATCAGATACAACACTGGCTCCCGCTTCAATTTACTTTAAATACTATCTGCATTTAGCACTGACTAAAGCTGGTTTGGGTAATGATTACATGAAATGGTTAGATAAGTGGAGGCAAAATATGTCAATGGGGCTTACTACCTGGGCAGAAACCTCAGATCTAAATACAACCCGATCAGATTGTCATGCCTGGGGTTCAAGTCCTAACATTGAGTTTTTTAGAATTTTGTTAGGAGTTGACAGTGATGCACCTGGTTTTTCAAAAGTAAAAATTGAACCTCATTTAGGAGATCTCAGAGTTATTGGAGGTCGAATACCACATCCAAATGGAATGATAATAGTTAATTATAAAGTGACTGATAGAAAGTTTATTGCAGACATTGATTTGCCAAAAAACACTACTGGTAGATTCTTATATAACGGCAAAGATTATAAATTAAATGAAGGTAAGAATATTCTGAATATAGACTTCAAACAGTAATTTACCAACTCAAATTACAAAAATAATATGAGACTTTTTATCCTTAAATCTTTATTGTTCCTTTCGGCAATTGGGCTTCAGGCCAAGCCCATAAAGGTATTGCTACTTACCGGTCAGACCGATAAATACCATAATTGGCAAGTTACTTCTTCTCATCTAAAAGCTACACTTGATAATAATCCGATTTTTAAAACAGATCTTGTTTTAATTCCTCAAACAAGTGCTGAACTGGAGAGATTCAATCCCAATTTTTCATCATACAACGTAGTAGTCCTGAATATAAACACGCCGACTTGGCCCAAATTAATGAAAAAAGCATTCGTCAGTTTCGTGAAAAATGGTGGCGGTGTAGTGGTGGTCCACGAAGCAAACAATGCATTTCCTGATTGGAAAGAATACAACCTGATTACTGGTTTAGGGGGGTGGGGAAACCGAAATGAAAAGGCAGGCCCTTATTACTATTGGAAAGATGGAAAATACGTAACTGATAATTCACCCGGCATTGGCGGATGGCATGGAGATCGTGTGCCTTTTGTTATACAGGTGCGCGATTCGCTTCATCCAATCACTAAGGGCATTCCTACGCGTTGGTTACATCAGAACGATGAGCTGTATGGCAACTTACGTGGTCCAGCTCAAAATCTTAATGTGCTTGCTACTGCTTTTTCGACAAAGGAAACGAAAGGAACGGGTAAGGAAGAGCCTGTTCTATTTACAGTTACTTATGGGAAAGGACGTATTTTCCACACCGTATTGGGACATACTGGTGCCGATTTTAGCGATTCTGTGGAGGATGTTGGATTTCAGGTTACTTTTTCAAGAGGTGTTGAATGGGCTGCAACGGGTAAAGTAAAACAAAAAGCACCCATTGAATTTCCGACAGTGAATTCTGTATTAATTAAGAATTTAATCAAATAGACTATGAAAAAAACATCTTTTATTATCCTGTTCATTGCTGCATTATTTAATAATTCTTTGTTTGCAGTAAAAACAATTGTTAGTATCAAAGACAATCAATTCTACATTAATGCTAAGCCCACTTATCCGGGAAGATACTGGAATAATTATAAAATTGAAGGATTGTTGCTGAATTCTCGCATGGTACAAGGCATTTTTGATGATTTGAATCCTGACAATGTAAATTCTTTCGCATATCCCGATACAAAAAAATGGGATGCTGAGAGGAATACGAATGAGTTTATTGCAGCTATGCCGGAATGGAATTCCTATGGATTAAATGCTATTACACTGAATATGCAGGGTGGAAGTCCTTCAGGATATGGTGCTTCAAAGTGCTTAAATCCTGGATTCAATAAAGATGGATCTTTGATGGAGCCTTATATGAAACGCCTCGACAAAATACTTAAAAGGGCAGACGAGCTTCACATGGTGGTTATTCTGGGACTTTTTTATTTTGGGCAAGATCAGTATTTATCCGATGAAAAAGCGGTTGTCAATGTTACAAAAAACACTGTAAACTGGTTGTTCCAAAAAGGTTATCGGAATGTGATTATTGAAATAGCCAACGAATCAATTGATAATGGCACATATAATCATCCAATTCTTTTTCCAAACAGAATACATGAGTTAATAGATTTAGTCAAAGGTCTAAAACGTAATGGCTACCGTTATCTTGCTTCTACTAGTTTTGGTGGAACTGTCGTACCACCTTCAAGTGTAGTTAAATCATCTGATTTTATACTTTTACATGGAAACGGAGCCGACAAGCCGGATTTGATTCAATTGATGATAGATAATACAAAAAAAGTTGATGGTTATCGGAAAATGCCAATTGTAATTAACGAAGATGATCACTTTGATTTTCAGAAAGATACCAATAACATTACTGTTTCGTTGAAAAATTATGTTTCATGGGGTTATTTCGATTTTCGTTTTTCGGGTGAATCCGATTATAAAGAAGGATACCAATCAGTTCCAGTGGATTGGGGCATCAATTCCAAACGGAAAAAGGCGTTTTTCAATAAGGTGAAAGAAATTACAGGCGGAAATAATAGCCCATCAACATCAAGCAATAAGTGAACCTACTTATTAGATGAAAAACTAAGTAATTTCGATAAATTTATTGGAGTGCCTAATAGTATTAAGACATTGCAGAATGTTCCAAAAGGGGATGGAGTAAATGGTATTCCATTGGGATTGAACAATAATCCGTTGAATATTTTTTCTCTAACTGTTGAAAATAATGAACCAATTCTTCGTATTACAGGTGAAGTATTTGCCGGATTAAGCACTAATAATAAATTTTGTCATTTCATTTTCAATCAAGGATGAATCAGGCACTTGAAAATGGACTTTCTCCATCCCCATGGCTCCTGAAACGACTTGCATCGGCCCTGTAGAATCATTATTACCAATAGTATCGATAACAGCTCCATATCAATTCAGGGTAATTAAAAAATCACCAATGATGGGTTCTCGGTGAGTATCAGCAATTTTAATGGTCAGGTTGTCTACCAACGTAAAAATTGATAGTTCAAATTAATAGATAGACCACTTGTAACCGTCTGAAGCTTAGGAAAGAAATAACTTTTAGCTTCAATTCCAATTCCAATATTTTTTGTGATTGGATATTTATAAGCGATGGCAATATTATAGCAATAGTACCAATTCCCAACTGTCACTTTTTCATCAAAAGCTTCGAGATGCGTAGTAAGGTAACTTATTCCCATTCCATAGAATAAATCAATTTTAGAAACTTTCATGTTAAATATCAACAGCAATGGAATTGCATTTAGACGGGCTTTGAATGTTGTATCTCCATAAGGAGTAGAAACTATCGTTGAATCCAATTTCGATATAGTTAAGTATCCGGTTTCGATTCCGATATTTAATCGATGATTTGGTTCCCATAAAAGGCGAAGAGTAGGCGAATAAAAGATATTACCCAGCAATGTATTGTGGTTTTGAATGTTATAAGTCAAACCATTGCCAATTGTTGCCGATAAAGCAAACTGTTTTTCAGAACTTAGCTTTTCCTGTGCATTGATGAACAGAAAAGAAGTAAGGAAAAAAAATGAAAGCAAAAACCATTTATTCGGAAGTGTAATATTCATAAGCAACATTTGTTGGATAATTAGTAACTATACCATCGAAATTTCCTTTTTTGATAAATGCCTTCACTAATTCAGGAGAGTCAATCGTCCACACAAAGCATCTAAACCCGTTATTGTGCATTGCTGTTACTCTATCGTCAATTAATCCGAGTGACCAGCGAGGTGCCCACACAAGTGATTTCGATTGTGAGAAATAGCTTTCGTCAAGTTCACAGATGGTTGGATAATTCTGTTGATTTGCTGTGTTGATTATCTCGTTGAAAACACCTCCATCTGGAATTCCTATTAAAATTTCGAGCTTTTTTCCTTTTTTCGTTGCCAAATCCTGGTATTTTCTTTGTAAACTAAAAAGCTGTTTTGTCATTCCCAGCGCTTTGGTGTCGAGCCATACCAATTTCAAATTGGTACTATCTACCACAGTTTGTAAAGCTTCATCCAAAGTAGGTATTTGCTCACCGTCCGTTAATGTGCAAAATGATCGCAACTGCCTAAAGCTGTAATCAGAAATTGAACCAATAAAATAATCCTCTTTTATAAGTCGTTTGCTTATAATTTCATCATGAAAAAGAACCGGGACACTATCTTTGGTAAGTCTCACATCAATTTCGATGGCATTGGCTCCATATTTTTCGGCATACTTAATTATTCCCAGCGAATTTTCAGAAGCAGGCAACATATCCGTGTTTCTACCTCCGCCTCGGTGAGCAATAATCCAAAATTTATTTGGTGATTTGACGATTGGTTTTGAATAGCTTACCTCAAATTGATTTGACGGCAACGCATTTCCTACTCCTGAACTGGCATGAATGACAATATTGTTTGGTTGAATTCCTCTTAAAATTTCTTTCGCTCCATTTTCGGGGGTGATAATCATTGAAATAAGTCCTGTTTCAGAATTTGCAGCATAACGCCAATAACCTTCCATTATAATTGTAGAATCTTTATAACCAGAACGAAGCACAAAATACGATTCGTTTTTTTGTGCAAAAACAGATAAGTTTTGGCCATTGGCCTTAATAACGACTTTGTTTCCAAATAAAGTAGAATTCAGTGTGTAAATTCCTTCGATTTTCATAGTCATCGAATCAGTTAATGGCGTTGTACCTTCCAATAAACCCATTGTACCGTTAAGTGGTATTTCGAACAGTTGAAACTCGGTGTAACATGAAGCCATCAAAAATAGTGCAGCTATAATTCCAAACAACTTAAATTTAATCATCTACGTTGTAATTAAAAGATATATTTAAAAGAATATTCAGGATACAAAAGAAATTGATTGATAGCACTATAGGTAAGCCACGATTGATAATTAAACTTTGCGTAATTGAGTTTAAATCCCAATGCTACCCAATGATTATTCCACAATGGTTGTTCAATTGTGAAGTGAAAAGAGTACGCAGAATTGGGCTGTGAACTTTTGCCCAGTGAAACACCTTCCGAAAAAGTTTTCATGATACCGTATTGATTTTCAACTTTCAAAGACAAATAAACGTCTTTAAACCGGACACCTCCAACAATATATGGATTTAAAATACCTCCAAATGCATCTAATCTTATCACTTCTTGATGTAGCTGCCCGTACCATAAAGATACGTTAGCACCCACTGCCAATGCTATTTTGCCATCAATTATATTTTTTTGGAGTCCCATAGAAAACATATTTGAAATGTAATTTGTATTGATTTGAGAATGAAACTCAAATTTCAATGGAAGCCCCAATCTGAAATCAGCATTTATCATTGGTAATGTATTGATTTCTTCTTCCACTATTTGATTTGGCAATCGGGTTAAGCTTATACCTGTACTTATTTTGTACTCCCGCTTTTTATATGCGCCAGGGTAAAATATAAATGGACTGGATTTTACAATGTCTTGGCAAACAATAAATTGCTGGACAATTAAAAGTAGAAAAAGTGTGATTTTAATTTTCATTGTTTTGAAACTAGTTTTAGGAATTCAGCAAATCACAAATTATATTCATTTTACAATCTTATATTTTGTGGCATAAATATTGAAAATTCATTGCAAAGGTATAAATAATAAAATAGCTATCTGTTCATGTTTATAGAATTCTTAACTGATTTATGTCTGAAAATGTTTTACGTTACTACTCAACTTGTAAAATGTATTCTTTGTCGAATTCTAAATTTAACCCAAATTCCGCAATAGGAAAAAAATCACTATTTTTGCGTGATAAATTCTAATGCGTAGCAATAGAGAATTCGAGCTTATGGACTTTGATATATCATATACTAGCAAAGAGATTCCGCTCTGGGGCCGAATGGTATTTTTAAATATAAGCCTTTCTGTTATCCGGCTAAATTATTTCAAAATCCTCACAATGATTTTCTTCTTAATTATCTTTGCGAATCCGGCAATTGGACAAACCGAAAAAACAAGTCGACTCTTCTTTATCAGTGACTGCCAGGCACCTTTATTTGTAGAAAAGATGGTTGGAAAAACCTATCGCAATAGCGAAGCTACCAGCAGGTTATTCGACGATATCGAGAAAAAATCACCTACTAATCTGTTTATTTTAGGAGATATAACGGGAGCCGGCTCACAAAACCATCTGTGGAAACCTATTGACGAAGCAATCCAAAAACTTAGACATCAAAATGTTGCGGTTCATGCCTTGTTAGGTAATCATGAGTATTTTTTCAACTCAAAAAAAGCAATTGACAATTACAGAAAGCGTTTTCCTACTGATGCTTTAAACGGATACTGTATTCGAACCGGAAATATGGGAGTAGTGATGCTCAATTCCAATTTTGATCGCCTCTCGACAGTGGAGGCAAATCTCCAGCAAAAATGGTACCTGTCTGTTATGGACTCTTTGGATAACGACTCTTCAATTAAAGCCGTTCTGATTTGCACGCACCACTCGCCTTTTACCAACAGCAAGATAGTCAGTCCATCCCTTACCGTTCAGAATTGTTTTTTACCACGCTTTTTTGCTTCACAAAAAACTAAACTATTTCTTTCGGGTCATTCGCATAACCTGGAATATTTTGCAAAAGACAAAAAACATTTTCTTGTAACGGGAGGTGGCGGAGGAATAGCACAACCGTTATACACAGGCAAAAAACAGCGTTTTACAAATCTAATTGATTGGTCAGAAATACCGCGCTATTTCTACATCGTCGTAGAATACAAACACAATAGTATGTTCCTGACAGCTTATGGATTTCAGAAGGATTTCAAAAAAATTGAAAAATACGACATTGGTAGTATTGAATGAATCGGTTACAAACAGAGAAGAACGATAAAATACATCAATGTTTTCGGCAAAACCACCACCCAGAATTTATACCTTTTTCATAAATTATTCCTCTTCAGGGGTTAGGGGTTAACTGATTTGATTTCCTTCAACAAAAAGTCCTTCTGTTTAATCCCAACAAAGCGTTTTACTTCTTTTCCATTTTTGAAAAGGATGAGCGTTGGTATGCTACGTACATTAAACTGCTGTGCCATATTCTGATACTGCTCAACATTCAGTTTGCCTACATGAGAGTTTCCGTTCAATTCACCCGCAACATCATTTAAAATTGGAGCCATCATTTTGCACGGTGCGCACCATTCCGCCCAAAAGTCAACCAGCACTACTTTATTTTTGGTTTGTTGCTGAAAGTTTTTGTCTGTCAGTGTCAAAATATCGACATGGTCTGACACTTTTGGGAGATACTTCATTTTAATCCGTGCATACACATTTATGATTAAAAATCCCAAAAAAATACTGCCAATGATGATTAGAGCTGTTTCCATTTAATTGCGAATTATAAATTATTAATTGTGAATTCTTTGTACGGATTATGCTTGTGTTCCCGGTCTTTCACCACCAAAGTTGTTGTTGGAGCTTTCGATTTCATATTGAATAGTATATCATGCCCAACGCATAATCCGAATGAGATATTCAAATCTGTTTCATTCTGAGCTAAAAAATCAGCCTGTCCAGCCGGATTGCAAGAGGTACCTTTCACGGTTTCGTCGTTCAAAAGGTCAGAACCTTTTATTTTGGCATATTTACAATCCACCGTGTAAACTTCAAATTCATCTGCAAAACGAGCTTTCAACTCCATAGCCTCCCTGGTCATTCCCACGCAATGTGCTATTCCAATGCGCTTTACTCCTGAATTCTGTGCAAATTTCTTTAATTCTTCCACCCTGTTTTTTCCCATCAATAAGGAATCTTCAGCGGCACGCATCAGTTTTAAATCGTTTACGGAATAAAGTGCTTTTTGATTTTCCATGAAAATTCAAATTGAGAGTTGAAGTTGATGTTTGTCAATACTAATTAATTGAATTATTTCTTTTTACTCCAAGTATTTATCCCGAAAGGCAAATAAAGTGGACAAAATCCAATCAATGAGGTCAGGGTAAAAACTCCTGCCAATACAAGTAACACGATGGCCAACGTGCCACTAACCACATTAGTTAAATACAATCCTACAAAAATCAAAGCAACCACAATACGGAGTACTTTGTCAATAATTCCCATGTTTGTTTTCATGATTTTTAATTTTTAAAATTGTTTATCTTAAGCCCCTTTAGGGGTTCTTATAACTCCTTCGAAATAGTTATTGCCGCAATCGTTCCATCAGCCACAGCAGTGGTAATCTGACGGTATTTTTTGCTGATAATATCGCCAATGGCATATACATCCGGAATACTGGTTTTCATATCTTCATCCGTAACAATATAACCCCAGTTGTTCATCGTAGGTAAATGTTCACCCAACACTTCTACATTCGATTTGAAACCGATAAATACAAAAACACCATCCGATGCCAGTTCTTTTAGCTCTTCGGTTTTCAAGTCCTCAAGGGTGGTAATCATTGTGTTTCCACGTTTTTCAAAACCCCGTGGCTCATGTTCATACATGACGGTTATTTTATCATTGGCTTGCAGTTGTTCAATGGCTGTTTGGTTGGCTGTCAGCTTATCAAACTGATGAATCATGGTCACTTTGCTGGCAAATTTGGTAATAAACAAAGCCTCTTCTACTGCTGAATTTCCACCGCCAATTACGGTTACTTCTTTGTCAACAAAATACTTCGCATCACAAGTAGCGCAATATGAAATTCCTTTGCCCTTATATTCTTTTTCGCCAGGCGAATTCATTGTGTTTGGAGTAGTACCGGTAGCAATAATTATTTTCTTAGCACGAATAGTTTCCAGTTGGTCAATCACGATTTCTTTTTTCAATAAATCGACCGATGTAATGTCCACTGCCACTTTAAAATCAATTCCGGTATGTTTTGCCTGTTCGCTCATGTAGTGCGCCAACATATAACCCGGTTGAGGTTGTTCAAATCCCGGATAATTGGAAACCTGATGCGTGATGCCCATATAACCACCCGGAAGTGCTGGGTCGATTAATACAGTTTTAATTTTTGCCTGACCAAGGTAAATTCCCGCCGTCAATCCTGCAGGACCTCCACCCAAAATGGCCACGTCGTATTCCGAAACAATTTGTTTTTGATTGGCTTTTATGGCTATAACTTCGTCTGTAGTCAGCATTTTATCTAGTCGTTCAATGATTTCCGACTTTTTAATTCCACCACTTATTGAATCAATAACTTGTTTTCCATTTTCGAAAAACAACAAGGTAGGTGAAGAACTCACACCCAATTCAGTTGCCAAATCTCGGTTTCCCTGACGATAAATTTTTAGAAACTTGATTTTCTGACCATACAATTCGGCCATAGCTTCAAATTTTGGTGCCAATGCTTCGCAAGGTGGACATTCTGTTGAATAAAAATCAACAACCACTTTAGCACCGTTTAAAACTTCTTTTTCAAAATCTTCTGCATTAATTTCTTTCATAATCTTATTTTTTTATATTTGATGAAACATGTTCATTTGTTCATATATAATGCCTTTTTAAAGGGACAAATCACAACTTGTCCCGTCTAAATTAATCTTTTAAATAATACGCAGCTCCCAAACTCAACAACTCTTTTACCGGGCGGCAATCGGGTGAATTGGGATGTCCGTTTTTGTTTTTAGCAACCGAAGCACAACCGCCACCGCAAGCCAAAGCCACATCGCAGGTTTTACATTTCTCAATGGTCGTAATATCCCGGTTCTGCCAACTTTCTATTGCTGTTTCATTCTTTGTAATTTGGGGATAGAACGTTCCAAGTTCGTCACCTTTATTCCCGACTGTAGCCGTGCATGAATAAATAGTGCCGGTAAAGTCAAAAGCCCATTCTGTTTTACAAGCTGGACAAGAATCGAATAACGCCATGGGCAATGCTTCGTGTTCCGAAATATATTTCGCTATCGAAAAAGCAGGTTTATAGAACTCAGCAATATAAGGATGTACTTTCAACAAGTCATATAAATGTTGATATAATGTTGCACGGTCGAACAATTTTTCGGGTGTGCTATTGCAAAAATGCAGTTCGTAGTTACGTCCTATTTGAGTTTTAAATAGCGGAGATGAAGTCCAGCCTTTGTCAATTGCAAAGCGAGAAAGTCCGGCCAGATTTTCAATATTCTCTTTATCAATCACCATGCGCAAATTGATATTAATTCCCGCTGCCAAACAAGCGTCAATTCCTTCCACGATACGGTCGAAGGTAGGTTGCTTTCCTTTCAGATAACGGCGACCGTCATGCACTTCCTGTGTTCCGTCAAGCGTAACTTGTACTTCACGAATGCTGGCTGTTTTCAACAAATCAACATAAGAAACCAAAGTATAACCGTTTGTTACAAAGGCTAAATCCAGTTTCGTCTCGTTGGCTCTGGAAATAAAATGAGTCAACATATTTCGTTGGTTATCGCCTGGCAACAGCGGCTCGCCACCAAAAACAGTAATATATTTCCTTCGTCCGGCAAATTCAGTGTTGATATAATTGAAAAATGCATCAACCACATCATTATTCACCACTCTTTGAACCGGATTGTAGCCTTCCTGATAGCAATATGAACAAGCAAAATTGCAGGAGTAATTGGGCACAAAAAACAACTGAATTTCATCTTCCTCACGCTTTTCGGTAAAATCAAGATAAGCCAATTTGAAAGCGCGCTTTTCCTTTGCTTCGTCAACCAGATAACCTTTTTGAGCAAACTCACCACTCGGGTCTAGTTTGTTTTTCAGCATTTTGACTTCGTTCGCACTGATGATGTCAGCTGATTTACTCAACGGATTGACAATGAAAAAATCTTCAGAGTCGGCAATGGGAGTGATGATATTGTGTTTGGAAATTGACATAACCTAGCCCATAAAGGGGAATTAAATAAGTACTGTTATTAAAAAAATACCCTAACCCGTAAAGACAAATATTATTCCCCTTTAGGGGTTAGGGGTCCTCATAGCTTAGTCATGACAACCAGCTACAATAATAGAAACTTTCGCACAACATTGTGCTACTTTTGTTTCAGTGTTGTTGCTCGAACAGCAACTTTTTTTCACTACACTTTTCATAAATAATTATTTTAGTTGGTGAATATTAGGCTTAAAATTAAACCTTTTATCTTGAACCCCTTTAATGGGTCATTATTTTCTTCCTGAAATTGTCCAGCTGGCAACTTCTGCCTGCCCCTTTGCATAAGGTTCCGATTCTTCCAATATCTTTATCTCCGTGAATCCTGCATTCTCCAACATGGTCAGATATTCTGCCCTGGTCACTGAACCTGCCCAACATTCAGCTACTGCTGTCGGGTCATTACGGTATTCATCGGCAATAGCTTGTGTGGCGTAAATATCACTCACAACAAAACGTCCGTTTTTTTTCAGTATCCGAAAAACCTCACCCCACACTGCCGGTTTGTGGCTAGCATGGTTGATAGTGCAATTGGATATAACCAGATGTATACTGTCGTTTCGCAATGGCAAACTTTCAAGCTCTGCTTTCAGTATTTTTGCATTCTGCACTTCAAATTTTTCCAGATGGGCATTGGCTTTGGCAATCATTCCTTCCGAAATATCAATTCCATACACAAAGCCTTTTTCGCCAACATCATCCGCCAACCGTATTACATCGTTTCCACGCCCGCTACCCAAATCTACACAAAATTCACCAGCTTGCGCATTGGCATGATTTATTGCACCGCCACATGACAAACAACAGCTGCTTTCACTCAGACTGGTATAGCGTTCATTTATTGCTTCTGTTATCATTTTAAAAAGAATTATTTTCTGATGTATTTTTATTTCACGCAGCAAAGATAAATGAAATATTTTGAATTATAATAGTAGCACCAATAAATTATTATAGTATCACCAAATATTTCATTATCTTTGTCTCGATATTTTTATTCTAATGAATTCAAATAACTGATAATATGATATTTAATGAAACTTTATCTGCTGAATTGGCAAATCAATTATTTAACGATAATGAAAAGACATTGAAATTCATTGCTGATGCCAAATGGGAAGACGGTTTTGTCTGTCGAAAATGTGCTAATACAAATGGATTAAAAAAGCTAGGCGATTTTAATGTATCGCCGGTTTGGAATGGCCTTGGCAAAAAGATAATGAAACTTGATACCGTACATGGGGGAGCGGAGTATAGAGTTGACCAAATGTAAAGAGGTGCTGGAAGGATATAACCTCAACCGAAACTTCGCATTTAATGCAGTTTTTAGAACCTCCATCCAGTTTGATTTTGACAAGAAATTGGAGACCTTAAAAATAAAATTGCCACGCATAAACACAGAAAACGACTTGTATAATGTACAAAAACTACCTTATTTCCGACTTAAATTTTCATTGGGAATGATGTCTGACATCTACTTTGATATCACTCATAAAGATAATCTTTTTATGCCTTTTTTTGATGTGGATTATGGTTTTAGCAATTTAATAGAAACCGACTGGCTATCGGCGCACGATTTGATTCCGGAGCAAACTTTGGAAATTGTATTGCCACAATGGGTACCCGAAGAATTGAAAGTACATTACACTTATCTGGTATCCGCTGCCATCGAATTTGGCAATGTGGGTTTTGCTGGAAAAATAGAAGCGGTAAAGAATGCCAGCTGTGCCAAAATCATGTTGGCACTCTAAGTGTCTGATTGAAAGAAACCTATAATTAAAACCATTCTAAAAAAAGTACGAATGTTGTGCAAATATTATGCAAAGACTTCATGAAACGAATAAAACCGCCTGATTATCAAGCGGTTTTATTCTTTGTTGGTGACCCAGGAGGGGTTCGAACCCTCGACCCACAGATTAAGAGTCTGTTGCTCTACCAGCTGAGCTACTAAGTCGTTCCTTTAATTTTAGCTTTACTACTAAAACGGCTGCAAAGTTAATCAAAAAATCATTTTTCTTCTACTATTCTGAAAAATTAGTAGTTATAATTTCTTGGAAATAATTATTTAATAATTATATACCAATTAATCAACGGTTTATTACTTTTGCTCAATTGGACGGCATAAAACAACCGTTAAATGAAAGCATGACTGCTTGTGTTCACGCACGGCTAAAAATTTACATTCCTGTCGCATTTCTACCAATACTTTTGTAAGCGTTTGTACTGCTTCGTAACTACTTTCAATGGTATCTTTATTTACATTGTAGAAGTTTTTGTAAGAAATATCTACCGTAGTACCATATAAATGTGCCGAATGATCAGTTGCATTGCCGTTTCGTTTACACAATTTGCTCTGTGTTTCTTCAGTGCGTAGTAGCGAGGTGATGCGAAATCGGAATTTATCATATTTCTTTTCTTCCAATCGCTTTTGAAACCGAAAACCAATTTCATTGAGCATATCAACTGCTTCTGGAATAAGATAAGGCTGCGAATGTGTCAAAGATTTTAACTGATAATAGCCATTTTCGTTCACTTTTACGAGTATCGATTTGCGAACATATTCGTCAATCTGACATTTAAATGCTGAATCGGTGCTGAAATGAGTTTTCAATCCGTTTTTCTTTGCATGAAGTAAATGAAGGTCGTTTTTGTCTTTTAAAATATTACTTGGACTTATGGGTGCATTCGCAAAATGTATCTGGTCACCACCTACATAATTATTTATACGTTTTGGTTTTTGATTTAAGTAAAATACAATTGTAACGATTGAAGCGATTGAAAGTAAAACGATTACGATAGTAGAATAAATATAGATTTTTTTCTTTGATTCCATTTAATGATTGAATTGTAACTTTGTTAATTGGGAGATTGGTTTGCAAAGATATAATTTTTGGATGTTTTGGGCAAGGCTCAGATATGATTAATTATAATAATAAAGTGTAAGTTTCTGTTTATTATATATTTGTAATTGCACATATAAAATGTTCATAAAATGCGTCTAAAAATTCTTCAATACCAAATTATTAATTAACTTTGCACCCTTAATCAATAAAAGCAAAGATGAAACCAACGTTATTTGTATTAGCAGCCGGAATGGGCAGTCGCTATGGCGGTTTGAAACAATTGGATGGATTAGGTCCAAATGGTGAAACTATTATGGATTATTCCATTTACGATGCTATAAAAGCCGGATTTGGAAAAGTAGTTTTCGTAATACGACCAAGTTTTGAGAAAGATTTTAAATCTGTTGTTGTAGATAAGTTTAAAAATTTAATTGACACAGACATTGTTTTTCAGGAAATTACAAGTGTGCCTGAAAGTTCAACTTATTCTCCAGAACGCGAAAAACCTTGGGGTACAAATCATGCCGTTTTGATGGGTAAAGGTGCTATCAATGAGCCTTTTGCAGTCATTAATGCCGATGACTTCTACGGTCAGGAATCCTTTGCAATTCTCGCAGAATTTTTGCGCAACGTAGAGGGAAAACAAAACGAGTATTGCATGGTAGGCTATCGCGTAGGAAATACATTGTCTGAAAGTGGAGCTGTAAGTCGTGGCGTCTGCGTTGTTGACGAAAATGGATTGTTGGAAAATGTGGTTGAACGCACACACATTGAAGAAAATGGTGGCACAATCAATTATTTGGATGAAAAAGGAAAAGAAGTAGCTTTATTACCAAATACCCCAGTATCAATGAATATGTGGGGTTTTACTCCTGATTATTTTGATTATTCAGAGACATTCTTTAAAGAATTTTTAGCTGAATATGGACAACAATTGAAGTCTGAGTTTTACATTCCATTGGCGGTGAACAATCTTATTGTTCAGAAAAAAGCAACTTGTAAAGTGTTGGATACACCTTCTAAATGGTTTGGAGTAACGTATGCTGAAGATCGTTCGCAAGTAGTACTCAAAATTAACGAACTTGTTCGCAAGGGTATATATCCAGAAAAATTATTCAAATAATCAATAATTCTATATTATGGCAAAAATTTTAGTAACCGGTGGAACTGGTTATATTGGTTCACACACTGTTGTAGAATTGCAAAAAGTGGGTTTTGAAGTTGTGATTGTAGATAATCTTTCCAACTCAAATATTGACGTGTTGGCTGGTATTGAAAAAATTTCAGGGATAGCTCCAGCTTTTGAGAATATCGACTGCGTTGATTACGTTAGCATGGATAGAATGTTTGAAAAACACAAAGATATTGATGCCATCATTCATTTTGCAGCCTTCAAGGCGGTGGGTGAGTCAGTTGAAAAACCGTTGATGTATTATCGCAACAATCTTGTTTCGCTAATCAATTTGCTTCAATTGATGCCAATACACAAGGTGAAAAATTTCGTATTTTCTTCATCTTGTACGGTTTACGGTCAGCCCGATGAGTTGCCAGTAACAGAAAAAGCACCAATTAAATTTGCTCAGTCACCTTATGGTAACACCAAGCAGATTGGTGAGGAAATTATTCGCGATACAATTCATGCCAATTCTAATTACCAAAGCATTATACTTCGTTATTTCAATCCAATTGGTGCGCACTCTTCAGCCGAAATAGGTGAATTGCCAAATGGAGTGCCAAACAATTTATTGCCGTTTGTAACACAAACTGCGATAGGTTTGAGAAAACAATTGCAAGTATTTGGTAATGATTACAATACCCCTGATGGTTCTTGTATTCGCGATTATATAAATGTGGTGGATTTGGCAAAAGCGCATGTTATTGCAGTGCAACGGATGCTTAATAACAAAACCAAAAGCAATGTAGAAACTTTCAATTTAGGAACTGGAACTGGATTATCGGTGTTGGAAATTATTGAAACTTTCGAAAAAGTGAATGGCGTAAAAATTCCATTTAAAATTGTTCCACGTCGAGAAGGTGATGTAGAAAAAGTGTGGGCCAATCCAAGTTATGCAAACAACGAATTGGGCTGGACAGCCAGAGAAACTGTGGAAGAAACACTTCGCAGCTCATGGGTTTGGGAACAAAACTTGGCAAAAAGAGCTAAAGCTGAGTAATAGCTTCTAGTTTGTAGCTAGTAGCTTGTATAATAATTTAAAATGAACTTGTAGTTGTTAATTACAAGTTCTTTTTGTTCAATTACAAGTCTTAAAATGGTAAATCGTAAATAATAAAATAGTAAATGAAATTATATCCATTAAAATTTAATCCCATCCTTAAAGACAAAATTTGGGGTGGAACAAAGCTGAAAAGCTTATTTGACAAAGCTGCTGAAACAGATAAATTGGGCGAAAGCTGGGAACTATCTGGTATTGAGAACGATGAATCAGTTGTTATCAACGGATTCTTGGAAGGTAATACTTTGCCCGAACTGATTGAAATATACATGGGCGAATTGGTTGGCGACAAAATTTATGATGAATATGGTTTGTCGTTTCCATTGCTTTTTAAACTGATTGATGCCAACGAAAACTTGTCAATTCAAGTACATCCAGGCGATGAAGTGGCTGCCGAACGTCATAATTCATATGGGAAAACAGAAATGTGGTACGTTGTAGATGCGGAAGTAGGAGCGGAGCTGATTATCGGATTCTCGGAAGATTGCTCACGTGATGAATACTTGGATGCGCTCGACGAAGGACTTGTTGAAGCATTGTTGCAAAAAGTACCAGTAAAAAAAGGTGATGTATTTTTCATTCCTGCCGGTTTGGTGCATGCTATCGGAAAAGGTGTGGTGGTAGCTGAAATTCAACAAAGTAGCGACATTACTTACCGCATTTATGACTATAAACGAACCGACGACCAAGGTAACGAACGAGAATTGCATACAGAACAAGCCTTGGATGTGATTAATTTTGAAGCTTCCAGAAAACCTGCAACTGATTATATTCCGTTGTTGAATGAAGTTACACCATTGGTAAATTGTGATTATTTCACTACCAATATGCTTCGATTTAATGAGCCCATTTCGCCAAATTATGCTGCAATCGACTCATTTGTAGCCTATATGTGTTTGGAGGGAAACTTTGTGATAGAATATGAAAACGAAAAAACTGTGGTGAATAAAGGTGATACCATTTTGATTCCTGCTTGTATTGATGACTTGAATTTGATACCTGATAGCGAAGTTACATTGTTGGAAGTTTACGTGGAGAGTTGACAGAATGGAAGAATGTAGAAATGAAAAAATGGAAGAATTGCAAACTACAACTTGGTTAAAGGTGATTGACCATGTGTGAAATGCATGGGTGAATTGACAATTATTAAATAGCTATAAATGAAATCATTTGATGAAATAATAGAGCGAGTTAGGACGATAGAAATTCCCGAAACTTTTGATATGGTAGTGGCCATTGCTAATGG
>JBAXAD010000026.1:0-26215 GCA_037142715.1 Paludibacter sp.
GTGAAGGTAGCTTGGTGAATCTATTTGATGCTGAAATCATTATTGCTGGTGGACGAGGAACAACTGTGGATAGCTTGGCATTGATTAAACAATTGGCTGATGCGTTGAAAGCCAACGGACTAAAAGCTGAATGGGCTTGTAGCCGCGTGGTTGTTGACGAAGGAGTGGCAGAATATGCGCGTCAAGTTGGACAAACCGGGAAAACTATTCGTCCAAAAGTGTACGTGGCAGTAGGTATTTCGGGAGCCATTCAGCACATTGCCGGAATGAAAGAATCGGAAAAAATCATAGCCATCGACCATAATCCAAAAGCTTCTATTTTCCATTTTGCCGATTTTGGTATCGTTGGAGAATACCAAGACATTCTACCTGAATTGATTGAGAAAGTGAAAGGTGGATTTACATTTGGAATTGAACCTACAAAAAACTAAGATTTAGATTCTAAGGGTGACTTAAAAAAACTCGGGGCGCGACTTAAAGTCGCACTTCGAGTTTTTTTATGTGTACTATTCCATCAAATTAGTAAATGAAAATGTTTTTACGTCAAACAATCCTTTGTCGCTCAGTTTCAATTCCGGGATTACCACCAATGACATAAATGCAACGGTCATAAAAGGAGCTCGCAAAGTTGAGCCCAATTCCTTGGCCATAGCATCAACCTCCTCATACTTTTGAGCTATCGCAGCACCGTCAGCATCCGACATTAATCCACCCACAGGCAATGATAATAAGCAAGTTTTTTCACCGTTACAAGCCAAAATACCACCTTTGCTGTCGATAATCTGATTGATGGCAGAAACTATTTCTTCATCAGAAGTTCCAACGGCTACAATATTATGACTATCATGGGACACCGTAGAAGCCAACGCACCACGTTTCAATCCAATATTGTGTATAAATCCAACTGCAGGAGTCGAAGGCTGATAACGATTATAAACCACCAACTTCAACACATCATTTTCAATATCCGAAACAACATTATCATTTTCAATTTTTGGTTTGCAAAAAACAGCATGGGTAAATAACTGACCATCATCTACTTTTATCACCTTTAGTTTACTACCGGATGGAGTAACTCGTACTTGTTCTTTCGTTATTTTTTGTGCATTGAATTGATTGATTAATTCCGTTGGAACAAAACGTGGAAAACTAAGCTCGCCATTCTCAGAAACTTTTTCTCCGTGAATGTAAGTTGCTTTTATTTCAAAGTCTGTCAAGTTATTTACAATTGAAAAGTCAGCTGCATCTCCTTTTTGTAACAAACCCACATCCAATTTATAATGTAAAATTGGATTTAGGGAACATGCCCTCAGCATATCCATAACATCATAACCTTTGGCTACGGCCCTTTTAACCAATGCATTAATATGACCATTCTTCAATAAATCATCTGGATGTTTATCGTCCGAGCAAAACATAATGTTGGCAGCATTATTGGTCAATAATGGCAGTAAATCATCAAAATTTTTGGCAGCACTACCTTCACGGATGAGCACTTTCATTCCTAACGTAATTTTTTCTTCAGCCTCAGCTATAGTCATACATTCATGATCAGTAGTAATTCCACCAGCTGCATACTTTGTCAAATCATCTCCCATCAGTCCAGGTGCATGACCATCAATGGGTTTTCCTAATCGTTTAGCAGCATCCAACTTCAAATGAACCTGTTTATTTTTATGAATTACACCCGGAAAATTCATCATTTCCGATAGGAAATGTATATCGTCTCGTTGCAATAATTTTTCAACTTCAGCAGCATCTAATATCGCCCCCGAAGTTTCAAAACTAGTAGAAGGAACACATGATGGCGCACCAAAATAAAACTTCATTGGTGATTGCTTTGCATTATCTATCATGTAATTAACACCATCAATACCACAAACATTGGCAATTTCGTGTGGGTCGCATACACAAGCTACAGTTCCATGAATCAGGCTGTAACGGGTAAATTCAGTTGGAATCATCATTGAGCTTTCTATGTGTATGTGCGCATCCACTAATCCAGGAATAATATATTGATTTTCAACATCTTCAGCTGGCTCAATATCTATTATTTTGCTGTTTTTAATATGAAGTATTCCTTTATATATTTTACGGTTAATCACATCTACAATGTAACCTGAAATTGTTGTCATAAGCTTGCTTTCGTATTTATATTATTCATTATAAAAACAAAAGTAATAAAAATGTTCAATTCATAATCATATTTTATGCATAAAAATACGATATGTATTTTTATATAAGCACTTCATCACAAGCAAAAAACCCAATTCAGACTAGAATTGGGTTATTAAACATTTAGATATCAGTATAATGTAATATCGTTAATTTATAAGATTTCCATGTTCTTCTGGAAAAGAAATTTTTGGAGATTTAAGTAACGTCAGATTGCTGTCAAAATTATAAGTCAACGAGTATGTTTTCTCTTCAACTTGGTTAGGAACATTTACATGAATAACTAAATTGAGAGTTTTGTTGGTTGTAGTCGCTTGAAGACTTTTTAAATTAAATGAAACAATACCTTGCCTATAATAACTTGGCATATCTTTATTTGCATTGTGCCTAAATTCCAAATGTACTTTGCCATCAGTATAAACCTTAGATGCATCAGACACCAGATTTATATAATGTATCTGATTAAAACCTAAATATCGAAATTCAACATTCAAATAATCACTACCTATCCATATTTCAGAAATCGAAATTGAATCATTTCCTATACTGTCTTGCATAGAAGATGTAATTTGGAAAATTCCTTTTGTCAAAACGGAGTAAGCATTATTCAATTTTACATCGTAGTCGTACAAACTAGTTGCACGCTTATCACTCAAAATACTGTAATATGCCACAATACGTTGCCCATCTTTAGGTTTGTAATGATATAAATTAGTTGCAGCTGTCAACATAAGTTTATCATTATCCAAGCGAAAGAAAAAAGTAGATAAACTGTCAGGGTTTTTCACAGTAGCTATATCAACATAATAATTGTTGACAACATAACGATTATCATCGTCCACATCGCACGCCACAAAAAGTGGTATTATGAGCGATAGAAATAATATTCTGACCATTGTTTTCATAGTAAACTAATTTTAAATCAAGCATTTATAATCAATAACCAGTTGCAATTTCATAAGATAAAGCATCAAAAACAATGCCAAAATCAGAAAATTAACAATACAAATTAACAACAAACACTTAAAATACAATTACACAAAAATACTCATTCAAAATTCAAATATGGTTTAATTTTATTCAAATCATCTGTAGTCAACTCCGACAGTTCTTTCAAATCTGTTATACTATGGAGTTTTCCCTTATATCTTCTTAGTTCGTAAATTGCTTTAGCTTGGTAAAAACTAATATAAGGATGGGCTTTTAAGCGTTCGGTACTTGCAATATTTACTTTTATTTTTTGTACCAATTCTAAATTTACAGAACAGAACGGACGAATTTTCTCAAAATTTTCGGGTCGCATTCCAAACACTTCATTCAACTGATTTATTGAAACGAAACCACCCAACTGTTGTCTATAACGAACTATTCCTTTGGCATAACCTCTTCCTAAACCTCTAACTTGCATTAAAGTAGTGGTATCAGCAGAATTGATGTCAACAATTATATCTTGCTTAAATTGTTTTCTTTTCAATAACGCAGAATCAATGGTCGAAATTTTTTCTTTAATAGTAATATAGGGTTCAAGTTCCTTGAATTTATAAGGTGTAATACCATATACTTTGGCAAAATCAGCCGTTTTTTTAAATGTTCCACCCTTGCTTTTGTACTTCATTATGTTTGACGCGATGTGAGGTTTTATACCAAGGCGAACAAAAGTAGCTGAATCGGACATATTGGGGTCGAAAGGAAAAAGAGTATATGGAAAATCCTTTTTATAGTCAGGAAAATTCTTGAAATTATGATACTTCTCCTCAAAAGCACGTTGACGTTCAGCATATTGCCTTTCCCATTTTGCATTTTGCAAACTATCACGTAATACAAGCGTTTTCTTAAATGCGTTCACCTCTGCAAAAAATGAAGAACCATTGGGATTGCTCACTGGAAAGAAATATGTCAAACCAAAATTAGCTGCGAGCACTAAGATAATCAGCAGCAAAAGTACAATTATTCCAACTCGTTGGCCTCTTGAAAAATAGAAAAAATCCTTCCACATTGATTAGTGATTTTGTAGGTATATACTTTGAAATTACTTTGACCTCAAAAATAGGCATTTATTTTTTTGAAAACGAATTTATAACAGTAAATTTTTACATTATAAAAAAGATGAATTTTCAAATGATAATTTGAAAGACAAATTATCATTTTGATGTCAAAAAAAAATCGCCATAACAAAAATATGCTATGACGATTTTAGATTATAAAAATGAAACTACCAAGACATCAATTACTTTTCAGCCAAATAGCTAGCAATTCCTTCTTGTGTAGCTTTCAAAGATTTTTCTCCTTTTTTCCAGTTAGCTGGACAAACTTCACCAAATTCTTCAGTAAATTGAAGAGCATCAATCAAACGAAGTACTTCGTCTACATTACGTCCAAGTGGCAAATCATTCACCAATTGATGACGAACAACTCCGCTTTTGTCAATTAAAAAAAGACCACGATATGCTTTAGGTTCACCAACAAAAGTTTCATTACCTTCTTCATCATATTCATCATGTCCGATTAAAACATCATAATTCTTTGAAATTGACAAGTTTTGATCAACAACTAATGGATAAGTTACTCCTTGAATACCACCTTGATTTTGTGGAGTTTGAAGCCATTTCCAGTGTGAAAACTCAGAGTCTGTTGAAGCACCAATCAGCACTGTGTTACGAGCTGCAAATTCAGCTGTTTTGTCTTGAAATGCAAGCAACTCAGTTGGACAAACAAAAGTGAAATCTGCAGGGTAAAAGAAAAATACTACATATTTTTCACCTACAAATTGTTCAAGTGAAAAGTTTTCAACTATTTCACCACCGTTAATAACTGCTTTACTGTTAAATACAGGAGCTTTTTTTCCGACTAATACTGACATATTTTTTATTTTTAATGGGTTAATATATTTATACTGCAAAATTAGCTACAATTAAATAAAGTACATCATAAAACACTATAGAGTTTCAAAATTTCATTATAGATAAAATCTATGTAACTTTTATGGTACTAAACTTTATAAATTAAAACGGTAGCGTACACAGCAATACCTTCCTTTCGTCCCACAAAACCCATTTTTTCGGATGTTGTTGCTTTAATTGAAATTACATCTGTATCAACTCCCATAACTTCACTCAAACAGGTTTGCATAGCACTAATATATGGATTGATTTTAGGCTCTTCTGCACAAACAGTACAGTCTGCATTTCCAAATTCATATCCCTTGTTACGAAGCAGTTGCATTGTGTCATTTAAAAGAATCTTACTGTCGATATTCTTGAAATTACTTGATGTATCCGGAAAGTGATATCCAATATCCCTTAAGTTAGCGGCACCAAGTATAGCATCACACAAAGCATGTATAAGCACATCAGCATCCGAATGGCCCAATAGCCCTAACGGATGTTCAAGTTTTATACCACCCATCCACAACTCACGTCCTTCGGCAAAAGTATGTACATCGTAACCAAAACCTACACGGGGAAAATTCATAAATAATTCATAATTTATAATGCACAATTCTTAAACTAAAAACGGTTGAACATACCTTTTGGAATAGAACAACCGTTAATGATTAAAATATTTTATATTGATAAATAATTCGATAATTATGAATTATGCATTCTTAATTATGAATTGCTTCACTATTTCACCAAGTTTTTCAAGCCAAACAAATCAAACGTTAGCGAAAAGCGCAAAGTTTGGTCCAATGGGTTAGATTGAGAAGTAGAAATTACGTAAGCTGCATCCAGTTGAAATACGTTAAGTTTAAATCCGGCACCTGCAGTGAAATATTTACGATTACCTTTATACTGATTCTCATTAAAATATCCACCACGCACAAAAAATTGATTGTTGTAGGCATATTCAGCACCTACAGACCACATAATCTCCCTTAACTCTTCAGACATTCCACCGGGTGCATCATTAAACGATTTGAAAATCCCTGTTAATGGTGACATATTATTATAAGCTGTAATTTGCTCCAAGGTAGGATCTAGAACGGGAGTTGGTACTAATAGTTTATTGACATCAGCACTCACCGAAATGCGATTAAAATTATCAATTGGATAATCAAAAGACCCACCTAAACGCAAATTCGTTGGAATAAAGTTACTTGTTTCCATCTGATCATAGGAAACTTTAGAGCCAATGTTAGATATATTCATTCCCAAAGCTAAAGTTCCATCACCAGTTTCCATTGTAATTGGAGTTTTGTAGTAGGCTGCAACATCAGCAGCTACTGAAGTTCCAGGATACATTTCAGTACCTCCAGTTAAATTTATCCCATTGTTTAAATCGGAATAAATGAACCGAAAAGCTACTGAACCAGAAAATTTATCAGAGAATTTGCGTGAATAGGCAGCATCTACGGCTATTTCATTAGGATGAGCCGAACCTTGCGGATAACCTAATTGATCCATTAGAGTTATATCACCAAGTGAAAAATAGCGCAATGACGCACTTATTGCTGAACGTTGGTCAAATTTCCAATAGCCTGCTAAATATACCAAATCAATATCACTTACTAATTTTCGGAGCCAAGGGGTGTATGACAATGATACGCCTGCTTCACTTTCCATAAATACATATTTTGCAGGATTCCAATACTGTGAATTTGCATCGGGAGAGGTAGCAACACCAACATCACCCATTGCACCAGCTCTTGAATCGGGGGCAATTGAGAGTGAAGGTACTGCAGTAACTATTGGATTATTGTCCTGGGCTATGGCACTTAAAGAAAGAAAGATAAGCACACATAAAGTTAAAATTTTATTCTTCATTCGAAAATATTTTTTTTGGATTGCAAAATTACTAAAATTAAATCAAAAACTAAATCAATAAACGGAGAATTTCAATTTTATTGTTCAACAACAATCATTTTATTGGTCTTTGAGTAAACATCGCTGTTAGCAGTTTTCACGTTTACACGATATAAATAAATTCCTGTTTTTACTTTAATTCCGTCACTGGCTGTTAAATTCCATTCTATATTGTCAGCAGATGATTGAGAGAATGACCAAATTTTCCTTCCTGTTAAATCAAATATCTCTACCGATGTACTAAGCACCGTATCAGGACGATCATGTTTAATAATAATTTTCGTTTTCGACTTAACTGGATTTGGATAATTAGAAACCGAGAAAACTACCGGAGTTAATCCTTTTACTACCTCAAATTCAATAGTTTTAGTACTTGAATTATTTAATAAATCCCACACACGGAAAGTTAGTGTGTGTTTTCCATTGGCCATCTCAGCCAATTTATATTTAACTATTCCATCTTTATAACTGTTTGCCGAAGCTTCAAAATAATCATTCAATACAAAAGATTGATTTGGATCAATATCAATTGTCAACATTACGTCATGCCCGATACCACTACCAACGGTATTAATTCCATTAACATCACTAATATTTGCAATAAAAAGTGGTGTTTCATTGACTTTATCACCCGAAACAAAATTCTCTGAGTTTAGGTATAGTTGCAAATTGGGACCATCTGTTTCATTAGTAATTGATTTATTGGTTCCACCTACATAAAAATTTTCAAAATAGCCCTGTGCTTCATAATTATCTATATCATCCTGAGCGTAATAATTAATTCTACCACCGCCAAAATTGTATTTAATGTCTTTGGGTAACATAAATGAAAAACTATAAACACCGTTTACAACCTCAGCATCTCCAGAAAATAAAGTATTTGGACGATCTGAATAAGTCAGTGCTCCATCTCCTTCATTATTTAAAGTCGTAATTCTTTGAATTTTATCATATATTACAGAGTGAATTTTCCCATTAAAGTTATCAACTTTCACACCTTTTTCATCTGCAATATATCCTTGAATTGTAGCAACAGACAGTGCACGCAAAGTGTCGTTTCCTAACACTGTACTTTCATTCACTTTAGTAGTAACAACATGATATTTGTCGGGATAGTTTAACTTAATAGCAGGGTCGCCCATGTAAATATAAGACAACTTATTAATTTCAGTTCCAACATTGTTTTTTGCATACCTTACAACATCGCCCACTCTTTGATTTTCACCATTCACCTTTTTGAAAAGATTTTCACAAAACAATTTATTAAGAGTAAGATTTTGTGAGGCATAAACTGGACGAGCTGCAGACATGATACCAATACCTCCACCTGAAGGATTTAAAACAACTTGTTCACCTGCCGACACTGTTAACACATCAAATTGTAGAAAATCACATGTAGCGCCCATAAAAAGAGGCAAATATTTATTTGATAAAGATTTTACATCGGCAATAGATAAAATTGATTCATTAGCCCAACCTGAAGGTCCAGCATGTCCGGTATAATCAAGAAGTAATAATCCAGAACGCAAAAGATTTTGAAACTTACTTTTGGCCAATGGATAACTTTGCCCACTAGCACTAACTTCTTGTAAATAAGCATCTAAATATATCTTGTTTACTTCATACGAAGGAAATAAACGTGTTACCGAAACTGCAATACTATCAGCTTGCTTCATGTGAAGAGCACCGTCACCATCATCTGCTAAAAAACAAATTTGATTTTTCCAATTACCCTTTGAAGTATTATTCATATATCCGATGGTTTTATTAACCACATCGGTAGCTTGTTGAACATTAGTTACTGGTAAACGTCCAATTCCAATATCCATCAAATGAGAAGTTACTTGAGTTCCCTCATTATCATCCAAAAAAGCAAAATAATCATCAGTAGTATATGACAAAGTCAGAACCAATGAATTCTCTGCTTGATAAGTCAAAATATAATTATCGCCTGAATTTGATAAAATTTTCCGATTATCAAACGAACCCCTTCCAAAAAGTAATAAGTATTTTGGTATATCATCTGTATTATTTGCTGTTAAAGCCCTATCATATAGCATTTTCATAACCCACCTATAGGCAGTTGCATCGGGTGCTCCTGAAGAAAACTCATTGTAAACTTGTTCTGTAGTAACTACTGCCACAGTCAAATTATCTTTATCCCTATGTGCTTGAGCCAAAGCCTCTGCTTGTGCAACAAAATTGGGATGAGTAAGAATAACCATGTCAACCGGCGCTAGTGCGTGTAAATTTTGATTCGGAATCACGGATTCAATTACTGGTATTGGGAAACTAGATGAAACAGTAGGGTCAATCGCAACATATTGCTTCAATTCATTATTTGAAGCAACAAATGTAAGCTTCCCATTAACTGTTTGAGTTTGCATTGAGCTTATATTCTGCGGGTCTGTCATGTCCCAAATTTGAACATTGGCATTAGCATCACTTAATGCATATTGATTATATGAACCCATACCCAAATTATCAACATTTTGAAAAGGCATCACGGAACCACTCATTTTGAGTTGTCTACGTGCATTCACCTCTAAAAAATTCAAATATCCAACAGATGTACTTGAAGTGGATTTGTCGTAACTAAGTTTAAATGCGAAATTATCACCTTGTGGTGAATAGGTATAAATAGCCGAAGTACCTTTTCCAAGTTCGTAACCATCGCCAGATGTTCTCATCGGAACTGTCAACACTTTTGATTGTAACCCATTCAAACTTAAATTAAATGACGTAGCTACAGATGCGGAAGCGGCAACATCAAGTCTCACACTAGTGGTATTTCCTGAAACAGGGTTTGGAAAGTTAAAGTTGAAATCATAAGAAGTTACATCTTTAAATTCTTCACCATAAAATTCTTTTCCTGAGCTCGTCAAGCTAATTAAATCTTTCTCAGCAACTTGATAATCAAGAAATTCTTCTACATTTTGAATAATTGGAGAATCAGGTAAAACAACTGTTTGTGGGGAAATTTTCTTTCCTACACCAGCATCAGATGTCACAAAATAATAACCATATTTTGAATATGGATTAATAATATGTGTAAACATAGATTTTGTTTTATCATAAGACCACTTGTTAATTCCCTGACAGTAAAACAAAATGTAATCACCTTCATTAAACACTCCATCACTACCTTTCTCCATCCAAATAGAATTTTCTGGTAAATCATCAGGTTTATCCAACAAAAAACTTTGTTCCAGCATAGCCCCACCATATCCAAAAATACGAACATTTGAGGGATCTATACCCATGGAAACTAAATTTTCATAAGTGAGTTTATAAAATCCGCTATTGGTAACTCTTATTTTCACGAATTTACCTTGAGATAATACCGAATTTGAAGCATAACTGTGACGAGTGGAAGTTGCAACTTTTTGAGATTGAGGCGTTTTAATAATTGACAATTCAAACGATTTCAATTTCATTATTTGACCTTCACGAATTACGAAAGGTAAAATCGTAATATCCATCAAATTAGACCCACGTTCGTTAAGAATATTAGTTTTAACTTCAGGTTCAGAAGCAAATGAGTTTACTCCAACAATAACTTTTTCAGCATTAGAGAGTTGAACAAAAATAGGATTTGAAATTTCAACTTTATATGAAAAGGCTTTATCAATCGTAACACGTTGATTAAAATAGGGCAATCGGTTTTCAGATGGAAATTGCGCCCCTTCAAAGGAAATAACGTCTATTGAAGATGAATTTGCAGTCCATTTTACAACCCCCTTCCAACTCAATTCATACGACTTTGTATCAGTTACTTGAGCGAACAAAGCAAGTATAATAAAGTTGAGAAATGTCAATAAGAGAATTTTATATTTCATGAAAACAATTTGGATTATTGATTATTAAATGTACTGGTAAATAACGTTATAATTATTCTTTTATTATCTAACTAATCAAAGGTTTACTTAATGTAAAAGTCAAACATTTTTTTATCAAAAATATAGCCTTCTAATCTGTCTCCAACAGCAACTTTACCTACTCCAACAGGTGTTCCAGTAAATAGTATATCACCAATTTTGATAGTAAAAAAACGACTAACGTAGCCAATAAGTTCACTTATTGGAAAAATCATATCATAAGAATTACCTTGTTGCACTGTTTTACCATTTATGTCGAGGTGAAATTGTATATTTTGAATATCACCTAACTCACTAACTGGCAAAAAGTTTCCTATCACTGCGGAATTATCAAAAGCTTTACAGATTTCCCATGGCTTTCCTTCAGCTTTCAACTTTCTTTGCAAATCACGTGCTGTAAAATCAACTCCCAATCCAATTTCGGCATAATATCGTTGTGAAAACTTAGGGTCGATGTTCTTTCCTAATCGATTGAATTTAATTATCAATTCGGTTTCATAATGAAGTTCTTGTGAAAAATCGGTTATAAAAAATGGTTTGTTATTCTTTAACAAGGCCGAATCTGGCTTCATAAAAACAACTGGTTCTGTTGGATTTTTGCTATTTAATTCTTTGTTATGCTCAGCATAATTTTGTCCAATTGCGAAAATTTTCATTTTTTATTTTGTTGTTTTAAGTTAGCAATTCTTCTCTTTTCATCCTCTTTTATAGCATTCAATCTATTGAACATTACCGCTAAATGTGCATAAATTGAAGTGTTTTGAACTATGATATTTTCAGGAACGCGGATACGAAATGGAGTAAAATTCCAAATAGCCTGAATTCCACCTTCTATCATTATTTCTGACACTTTTTGTGCTTTATCTACCGGAACGGTTAACACTCCGATATTAATACCTGTTTGCTTTTGAAGTTCATCAAATCTATCGATATGATGAATTGGAATCCGATTAATACTTGTTCCGGAAAGTTCATATTTCACATCAAAACCCGTAACTATCTCTAAACCAAACTGTTCTAACCCGTTATCATGCATCAAAGCACCACCCAAACTTCCTACACCAAATAAGAAAGCTTTATGAGAATTTGTAAATCCCAAGAAATCTTCAAGAACCGCTACAAGCTCTTTCACATCGTAACCCACCCTAGTTCTGCCTGAAATTTGAACATACGACAAATCTTTAGCGACCATTGAGGCATCAACTGCAATATTTTTAGCAATTTGAGTAGAAGACAGATACAATTCACCTTCTTTTAGAACCAATTTCGCATAGGCCAAATACCAAGGCAATCGCCTCAAAGTAGGTTCAGGGACTTTAAATTGCACTATTGTTTCTAAATTAGACATTTAAACTGTAGTTTAGTGATTTAACTTGCAAAAATAATCATTTTTTTTATATTCAGACACATGGGTATCATTAAATAACATTGAAAGTAATTTTTACCTGTTTTGTACCATTTTATTCGGTTAAATTGATTAACTTTGCAAGCTTGATTTCAAATTAATAAAACAACATTGTTACATCATTACTTACTTATTTTCAACGTATTATGGATTATAATTTCAGAGATATAGAACAAAAATGGCAAGATTATTGGAAAAATAATAATACCTATAAAACCGAAATTAATCAAGACAAACCCAAATTCTATGTGTTAGACATGTTCCCATATCCGTCGGGAGCCGGTTTGCATGTTGGTCATCCACTGGGTTATATCGCTTCAGACATATTCAGTCGCTATAAACGTCTCCAAGGTTTTAACGTACTTCATCCTATGGGCTACGATGCTTTTGGGCTTCCTGCAGAACAATATGCCATCCAAACTGGACAACATCCTGCAATAACAACTAAAAAAAATATAGCTCGTTATCGTGAGCAACTTGACAAAATAGGTTTTTGCTACGATTGGAGCCGCGAAATAAGAACCTGCGAACCAAACTATTACAAATGGACTCAATGGGCATTTATACAAATGTTCAACCATTATTTTGACACGAAATTACAAAAAGCTCAACCGATTATTGCGTTAATCAATTCGTTTCAAACTTCTGGAACAGAGGGAGTTCAAGCCACTTGTACTGAAGAACTTATATTTACGGCTGAAGAATGGAAATCTAAAACAGAAAAGGAACAACAAGAAATACTATTGAATTATCGAATTGCGTATTTGGCTGATTTAAAGGTAAATTGGTGTACAGAATTGGGTACAGTATTGGCAAATGATGAAGTAAGCGAAGGTGTTTCGGTTCGTGGTGGACATCCTGTTGAACAACGAGTTATGCGTCAGTGGAGTTTGCGGGTCTCTGCTTATGCCCAACGACTGCTTGATGGTTTAAACACTGTAGAATGGACTGATTCATTGAAAGAAACCCAGAAAAATTGGATTGGACGAAGTGAAGGAGCAGAAATGAAATTCAAGCTTTCCGAAGGTGAACTTGAAGTTTTCACTACTAGAGCAGACACTATTTATGGTGTCACTTTTATGGTACTTGCTCCCGAAAGTGATTTGGTGAAACAACTTACTACTTCTGAACAAGCGGCAGAAGTTGAAAATTACGTTGCAGCCACTAAAAAAAGAACTGAACGTGAACGGATTGCCGACCGTCGTGTCTCCGGTGTTTTCTCAGGTTCGTATGCCACCAATCCGGTTAGTGGAACACAAATTCCAATTTGGATAAGCGATTATGTTTTAGCGGGTTATGGTACAGGTGCCATAATGGCTGTTCCTGCACATGATAGCCGCGATTATGCTTTTGCAAAACATTTTAATTTGCCAATCATCTCATTAATTGAAGGTTGCGATGTAAGCGAACAAAGTCTTGATGCTAAAGAAGGCATCATGATGAATTCTGGGTTTTTGAACGGATTAACTGTAAAAGAGGCCATTGCGAAAGCAAAAGAATATATTGTAGAAAATGGAATTGGTAAGGTCAAGGTAAATTTCCGTTTGCGCGATGCTATTTTCAGCCGACAACGTTATTGGGGTGAGCCATTCCCTGTTTATTACAAAGACGAAATGCCATATATGCTCGACAAAAGTCGTTTGCCTTTGGAATTGCCTGAAGTTGATAAATTTTTGCCAACCGAAAAAGGTGAACCACCACTTGGACGCGCCAAAAACTGGCAAACGGAGGATGGTTATCCTTTGGAATTTTGTACCATGCCAGGTTTTGCTGGTTCCTCTGCCTATTACTTGCGTTATATGGACCCAACAAATGACAAAACATTGGTTGGAAAAGATGCCAATCAGTATTGGCGCAATGTTGATTTGTACATTGGCGGAACGGAACATGCCACTGGTCACTTGGTTTACAGTCGTTTTTGGAATAAATTCTTGTTCGATTTGGGATTGGTTTGTGAAGACGAACCTTTCAAAAAACTGGTAAATCAAGGAATGATTCAAGGAAGAAGCAATTTTGTTTATCGAATAAAAGATACCAATACTTTTGTTTCATTGAATTTGAAAAATCAATACGAAACAACTCAACTTCACGTTGATGTAAACATTGTAAGTAATGATATACTTGATATAGAAGCTTTTAGAAACTGGCTACCTGATTACAAAACAGCTGAATTTATTCTTGAAGATGGTAAGTATCACTGTGGCTGGGCGGTTGAGAAAATGTCAAAATCAATGTACAATGTGGTAAATCCAGATATTATTGTTGAAAAATATGGTGCTGATACATTGCGTTTGTACGAAATGTTCCTCGGGCCTTTGGAACAATCAAAACCTTGGGACACAAACGGCATTGATGGCGTGCATCGGTTCTTGAAAAAGTTGTGGATTTTGTTTTACAAAGAAGAAAACTTCATTGTAAACAATGAAACTCCAACTGCTGATGAATTAAAAGTTCTGCACAAAACAATCAAGAAAATCACTTTTGATATTGAAAATTTCTCATTTAATACCTCAGTATCAGCATTTATGATTTGTGTGAATGAATTATTTACTTTGAAATGCAACAAAAAAGCAATTTTGGAACCATTAATTATATTGTTGGCTCCATTTGCACCTCATATTGCAGAAGAATTGTATCTAGCACTTGGAAATTCAGGAACTGTTTGCGATGCCAAATTCCCAATTTGCAACGAAGAATACCTTAAAGAATCAGCTGTGAAATATCCAATTTCATTCAATGGGAAAGTACGTTTTACCTTGGAACTTCCTGCTGATATGAGCAAAGAAGAAGTTGAAAAAATTGCAATGGCGAATGAACAAACAGAGAAACATTTAGAAGGAAAAACTCCTAAAAAAGTAATTGTGGTACATGGGAAAATTGTGAATATAGTATTTTAAAGAAATACACATACTCTAACATCGGTTGGAAAGCAAGAATAAAATAAAGAACACAAAAATAACTGTCAAAAGACGGATTTGGGGTCATGAATTTAAAATCACTCACAAAAGAAACTTGGATTTCTTTCCGAGAATATATTTTTATAGCTATAGGTTTATTGTTGTATAGCGCAGCTTGGAAGGCATTTCTATTGCCACATCAAATTACGGGAGGTGGTGTAACGGGTATTGGTGCCATACTTTATTATGCTACCAACATTCCTATTTCAGTTACTTTCTTCACTATAAACTTTGTATTATTAGCCATTGCAGTAAAAAGTGTGGGTTGGGCATTTTGTTTAAGAACAATTTATGGCGTGGCAGTTTTAACGCTCTTTTTTGCAATTCTTCCGCAATCTGTCCCCGGCACATTCGTGGGAGCAAAAGACAATTTCATGGCTTGTGTAATCGGTGGATTGCTTTCTGGAGCTGGAATTGGAATAGTTTTTTTATCAAATGGAAGTTCTGGTGGTACCGATATTATTGCCAAAGTAGTTAACAAATACCGAAATGTCACTCTTGGTCGTGTTTTACTATATTGCGACGTATTAATAATTTGCTCAACCTATTTTTTCAAATTTGGTAGCATCGAAAAAATAGTTTATGGTTTGACAACCATGGCAATAACCACAATTGCAGTGGATATGGTTATAAATGGTGTAAGGCAATCAGTACAATTTTTTATATTTTCGAAAGAATACGAGCAAATCGCCACTAAAATTAACATAGAAGTAAATCGTGGCGTAACCATTCTGGATGGAATGGGTTGGTATTCTAAAGAGCCTGTCAAAGTTATCACGGTTATTGCCCGAAAAAATGAATCTATAAAGATTTTTCGAATCGTGAAAGAGATTGATCCTAATGCATTTATTTCTCAAACGTCTGTAATTGGTGTTTATGGTGAGGGATTTGATGTAATAAAAAGCAAGTAGATTTATCAAATAAATAATCAAAATTCAATGCAGATATTATTTCTAACTTCATGGTATCCAACAAAGAAAAATCCAACCGTTGGAATTTTCATAAAGGAACATGCCAAAGCTATACATCTTGCTGGCAATGAATTGGTTGTAATTGCATTATTAATAGAGACTTCAAAATCCTTATTCACTAAGAATGTTCTTGATTATGTAGATGAAAATGGAATTCAAACCATAGAAATACGATTGTCAACTCGATTTAAAGACATCATATATCATTTAATACCCATACAATACTATATTTGTAAACAGACTTTTAAAAGTTTGGTGTCAAAAAACTTCAATCCTGACATCATTCATTCAAATGTCATTTTTCCGGCAGGAATTATTGGAAGTTGGCTTGCTAAATCTATTAAAAAGCCATATATAATTACAGAACATTGGAGCAGAATAAATGGATTGCTGAAGAAACCAATTTTATCTTATTGGGCAAAAAAATCATACAAAAATGCATCTAAAATAATGCCAGTTTCAGTTTTTCTGCAAAACAGAATCAGCAATTTAATCCCTGAAATTGAAACAAATAAATTTGCAGTGGTAGGAAATATAGTTGATTCAAATACATTTAATTTTAAGGAAAAATCGAATCACGAAAACACACTTCAGTTCTGTGCAATAGCTACTTGGGCCAATAAAAAAGTAGCTGATAAATTACCTGAATTATTTATTGAAGCTTTAAGCAAAGTTCAAATCAATGAAAAGCGACATGTAAAATTGATAATGATTGGCGGTGGTGACAAAGTTGAGGAATTAAAATTACTATGTAAAAAGAATAACTTGGACGCTGATTTTACTGGTTATCTTGATAAAATTCAAATTTCGGAACATTTGCAAAATTCAAACTTCTTTGTTCATGCAAGTACCGTCGAAACTTTTGGAGTGGTAACTGCCGAAGCTTTATTGTGTGGTACGCCTGTAATTTGTTCAAATGTGGGAGCATTGCCCGAATTGGTAAACGACTCGAATGGAGTACTTTGCGAAAATACTGAAAGTAGTTGGATAGAAGGAATTAAGCTGGCAATTGGCACAAAATACGATTATCCAAACATTGCAAAAAACATAAAAAATGATTTCGGCTTAAAAACCATTGGGGATAAGTACAATGCGGTTTATTCTGATATCTGCAACGAAAGTAAAATCTGATTTAAGCTGAAATCAACACTTCCGCCCTCACACACAAAAACCTCAACAGCTCTTCTAATTGTTCTTTTTCTGAGCTATTTTTCACTTTTATTTTTCCAAATCCTTTATCAAAATTACTAATTATCTCAGCTACAATGGGTGAGAGTGAATCATTTTGTAAATCATGATAAAACTTCCTAGCCTCGCTAGGTTGATATGATATTTCGATGGGAGAATTTAAAGTGATTGTTCTTTTTGAGTCTGATTTATAATACAATACCAATTTATCAAAATAATAGGTAAAGGCATTTGGCGTACGATTTTTCATACTCCTAATATTGGCTTTGAAACATTTTGCCAAATGTTTGTTAGGCGCATTACATGAAAACACCGGCCCCAGAATTTTAAATCGCCTCAATAACTCTTTCTGAATCAATGGAAAAGGAACGGTATAGTAATCGGAAATAAAAAATATAGATCGAAATCGCGTAAAATAAACCTCGAAATTTCCAATTATTGAGTTGGTATAGTTTTGGTCGTATACTCGATAATGATACCATGGAGTTGTGGTATATTTTAAATTTAAACTTGTTACATTATCATGCGTAAAGTTCAACCAATAAGGCATGTAATACTTCAGATAATTGAACTTTACATTTTTTTCAAATTTATCCCTTCGAACAAAGAAATGGTCGAAAATGATATTTGAGCCCAATAGTGTAATTAGCTTTTTAACTGCCGTAACGCCCATTACGTTTGGGGCAGATACAATTTCATCTGGCTTTCCAGAATCAAAAAATTGTTGAAAATCGCCATAAATACCATCCATACTTTCATCAGCAAAGTGTTTTATGTTGTGCTCTAAACAGTCATTATCAAAAAGAGCATCATCCGAATGTAACATCAACACAATATCACCAGTTATGTATTTACAAAGTTGATTGAGCGCAACCAATTGTCCTTTGTTTTCTTGATAATAATAATGTATTCTAACATCTGAAAATTGCCGTACAACTTCATCTGTATTGTCTTTGCTTCCATCATCCATTATCAGCAATTCCCAATTAGTATAAGTCTGATTAACAACCGACTGTATCGACGAAGCTATGTGAGTGGCATCGTTATAAGTTGGCATTATGATAGATATTTTCATTCGTTTTCTTTTAAATTTAATTGAAAGTTTATTGAAGTTATTTACTGTTGTACAACCCAAATAAAGTGAGAAAATATCTCACAAGTCGAATCTCCTTAATCAGATAAAAAGGAGGAAAAATTTCATCCAACTTCCTTCTTAAAAGAGTCAAAAAATTCACCTTCTGGCTTTTTTTTGCATACAACGGTAAATTTTCATTGATAATTGAATTAAATTCAACTGCCCGTTTTGACCAACTATGGTATTCAATTGCTTTGGTTCTAGCTTTCAAAGCAGTTAGATTTCTTTCGTCGTTGTTGTTCAGATAGTAATCTATTTTCTGTATCCATTCATTTGGGTTATCAGCAGTAATCACCTCATCGTTAGAGAAGTACTTACTTATCATAAACTCACCGTTGCTTATTTGACAAGTTTGTGCCATGGCCAAATCAAACAATCGATTATTGGCATCCATCTCAATATCAATGCCTAAGTACTGACGGTCATTGTGAATATTCACGCAAATTTTAGACTGATTGTAAATCAAATTTGTTTGTTCACCACTTTGCACAATTTGAGAAGGATAACCATATTTTTCCCAACCGTTGCCAGCTAAAAATATATTCAAGTTATTTGACTTTACATAATCAATTAATTTGTCAATGTATTTTTGCCTTCCAGAGCCACTATTTGCATTGCCCAAAAAAGCAATATCATATTTCTTTTCACAGTTTAATGGATAAAAAACAGTCTCATCGGATGCAAACGGAAAATGATAATATGGTATATTGACAGAATTGTATTTCCGAAAATTTAAAGTAGCAAAATCGGGATTATATGCAAACAAAATTCTGGACTGCCAACACTTCAAGAATGATTTATTGAAATTCAAATATGCATTGTGTACATACAAAATAACTGGCCCATGAAATACATGCATTGCCTTTGCAGCCTGTTTTTCATAACCACCACCAATCACCACCACCATTACATCACCTTCTATCTCAGATAATTCTAAAGCCAATTTAGTTTCCACACCAATCTTTTTCAATCCATTGAAGAAGCTTGAATACATTGTGCCAAAAAGTGAACTGTTTTGACTGTGCTTTAGAAATGGAAAATAAAAACAGATATTCATGCTACCAGAAATCAAGAATAGTGATAAATAATATCTATAAAATTCACTTTTTAACGACCAGTTGAATCATGTCCACAGTTACATCGTAAA
The DNA here is from genome assembly GCA_037142715.1 of Paludibacter sp. Lineage (GTDB taxonomy): Bacteria > Bacteroidota > Bacteroidia > Bacteroidales > Paludibacteraceae > Paludibacter. The sequence goes on from JBAXAD010000026.1 coordinate 19,659, forward strand.
AATGTCTGGGTTTGATCTTCAAATCCCGAATAACCATCATTGGCCATTTCCAATTATTGTATAAAGTCAAAGCTATACCTGGTGCCAGAATCATACTCAAAACACCTAAATTAGTGAATTTGAAAAAGACAAATAACAATATCAATGAGGCAGTACCAGATATTAGTACCGACCTAAAAAAGGGCACTTCATTTTTAGTAAGAAGCGTAGATGTTGAAATGGATTGCGCAGCCTCGAAAAAGGCAAAAACAATCATTAATAATAGTAGTCCTGAATTTAAAAGCAATGTTTTACTATGAATAAAAACTAAAATCGGATTCCCTAAAAATAACAATCCTGAACCTGCAAAAAGAAATACCAAAAACAAAATAATGAGCCCTTTAATGTACAACCGTTTTACATTTTCATCTTCGTTGCGTACACGATATTGAGTTAATTGTGGATAAAAGGTTCCAAACCATGTTCCGCCTATGCTAATCAATAAGCTAACCATTTGCTTTGAAATGCCATATTGTCCAACTTCCGAAAGCGTTAAATAAAATGGTGAGATTAAAGTAATTGCCTGAGAAAGAGCAAAAAAGCCAATTGTTGTCAGTCCGATTTTTAATGCATTTGGTGCCATTACTTTAATAACATCCTTTACAGGAATGGCTTCTGCAAATTTAATAGATTCTTTAATTTTATGGTCATAAAAAGAGTAATATGACAATGTACGGTTCATAATATCGCTAACTAAAATTCCGATAATCAAAGATATGATACCAAGTCCGAAATACAAACAGAGAGCAGAAACAATTATCTTTGAAGTTTGCGACAAAATTATGATTTGCATATTTCGCTTAATCAAACCCCTACCAGACATGAGTGAATTATAATAACATGTATAAAATTCGTAGGCCACAAGTGTTCCGTAAGTAAACCATGCTAACCAAATTTCTTGCTTGTTTCCTGTATATTTTTCAAGTACCGACGACATATAAAGTGGACTTGCAATAAAAAATACTATCAAGAATATCAGTGCCATAACCCCATAATAACGTTGCATAGCCTTGATAACACTTTTCAATAATCCGTAATCTATCTCAGCATTTTTATGCTTAACAGATACATATCCTTTGGCCTTTAATTCCTTTACACCACTAAAAACATACGCTACATTACGCGAAAAGGAATTAGTAAATCCAAAATCCAAAAGTGCTGTCAATGAACTTATGGTCAAAAATATACTCCACAAACCAACCTCTTCGCTCGGCAAATTACGTAAAACCAACGGTAATATTATTATACCGGAAGCAATGCGCATAAATGTAGCCGCATAATTCCAAAATATATCTTTTCTTCCAGTTTTCATTATTTATTTTTACAAATACAATAGCTAATAATTCTTATTTAAGCATGACTATCAGCATTGTAATTATCTACAAACTTTACAAATTTCTCAATATGAGTTTTATACTTATCTTTAAAAGTTGGTCTGAGTTTATTTTTGAAAATCACGATTATATCATTGTATTTTTCAGTTTTTAAGCAGTCTACAACCACATCTTCAAACATATACTCAATAAGCTGTAAAGTATTATCTTCATCGAATACATGAAAATGCATAAATGGATAAGTAACGGGATAGCTTTCGTGAAAAGTCCGTTGATGACCATCCTTTTCAATTGCAGACATAGTGTAGTCAGCATTGTGGGTCAAATCGTCAAACCACTTCATGCACTCAAAATCTTCTATAATATGCTCTAAAGATGTCGGTTGTCTAAACCTATCAAAAATTAGTTTGTGGTGAGGAATAGCATGATATTGATAACCTTTTTCATTGGTAATAAAGTGCAAATTAAGCAGAAACCATATCGGGTTAGGTGAGTGCTCAATTACATTGCTCGAAATTACAGCATCAAATTTATGCTGAAGTTCTGGTTTGCTGTAAGCAAAATGCATATCAAGGATATTGGTTTTTCTATCACGCATTTCACATTCGCCGTGCAATAACCATACAATTTCTTGTCTGAGTTGTCGTTTATTGGTATCAATGAAATTCTTTATTGATTTGATATTGAACTTATTCCTCACTTTTCCATAACCACCGTCAATTATATTTATGTCAGTTACCTTGCTGTTTTTGTAGTCAATAAGTTGATTCATTCGACCACCTACTCGAGCAATACGTCCTTTTATTTGCCCGTTTACCAATTCTTGAATATTGCTATTGTGAAGAAGACCCATTTTTTTATTTCAAATTATTTAATAACATTGCCAATTCAGAAGTCAACGATTTTCTTGTAAATCGTTCAACAGATTTAGAATTCAAATATAATTTATTATCTTTAAATTGACTATAATAGTTCAAAATAAGATTTCTAGTAGTTTTTTCATCTTCAAAATCAATCATCTCACCTGCATTTGCATTATATAAAACCGATGCTGCATCACCATCTGTTGGTCCAAATGCCATTACTGGGCGTTTTGCAGCCAAATACTCGAATAATTTACCCGTCAGAATGCATTTATTGCCAGGTTCATTCATTAGTAATAATAGCAAAATTTGTGAAGCTTGTTGTTTTACAATTGCCTCGTTATGTGGAAGATATGCGATTTTATTTAATTGCTTTTCCAATCCAAATTGACTTAATGATTGTAATACCGAAAAATCAACATTGCCTACAAGTTGAATTTCCAAATTTGAACGGAATTCTTCATTATCATAGCAAATTTCACTCAAAACCTTCCAAAGAATGTATGGATTCTGCTTAGGTGTTAAAAGTCCAATGTGAGAAATACTGAATTTTTTATCCAGTTCAGTTTTTTCAATTTGGAAATCAGTATCATCATATCCATTGCTAATTATTTCTAATCGCTTGGGCAGAAGCACTTCAAACTCATCTTTCATTCCTTGCGACACAACAAGCAGACAGTCTGTCGATTGTATAATCTTTCGCTCCAATCGATGATGAATTTTATCAGCCAACCAACCGATTTTCAAATCTTTATAGAAGAATATATTCGTCCATGGATCACGAAAATCAGCTATCCAAGGTAAGTTTGGAAAATTCTTTTTTAGACCTAAACCAATAAAATGCATTGAATGTGGTGGCCCAGTGGTTATTATGGCGTCAACTGGATTTTCGTTTAAATAACTTGTCAAAAATTTCACTGAAGGACGAATCCAAAATCGTCGTGGATCGGGAATCAGAAAATTTCCACGAATCCAAACCGATAATTTATCTTTCCAACCGTGTTTCTTGTTTTCAGAAATAAAACCTGCTTTTATCGGTTCATTTTCTTTGTGGGTAAGTTTTCTATAAACATTGTATGGTTCCCAAATTGGTGTTTTAAGTACTGTTATATCAGTAGGAATATCGCTTTCAAATGAATGATCTAATGATGGAAATTCAGGATTTTCAGGTGTATAAATAATAGGTTCCCAACCAAATTCACGTAGATACTTAACAAATTTCACCCACCTTTGCACACCTGAACCTCCACTTGGAATCCAATAATATGTAATAATAAGGACTTTCTTCATTCCATTTATTAATAATATACTTAATTATAACTTTGATCTAAGCACTATACATTTAACTTCTACCCAATAAATAATATCCACAAGTACAGAAATAATTTCTAAAATAAGGAATTGTGGCCAACACTTTTGTCAACAAACGAGGTTTTAAACCGAACTTTACTTCATAATTTGGATTAATGAAATATAGTGTTTTAGATAAAATAGAGTAGCTGTTTTTCAACGACAAACTTTCAAAACGTTCTAAACTTATACCTGTTTCTTTTATTTCCAAAAGTCCAACAATTTTATCAGAAGTTTCGCCAAAAGCCTTTAAAACAACTTTGTACATTGGTATTGGCAAAAGATGAAAATAAGGAAATAATGATAACAATTTATTTTCACAAACCTGTTGGTGACCACCAAAAGGACTTTGCCATGGTGGAAATGCCACAAAAACGACAGCATTGGGTGTAAGTAAATCTTTAAGAAGATGCAAAAACTTATCTTGGTCGTGAATGTGTTCAATCACATCACGAATGATAACAACATCAAACTGCGAATGAAAATCCTTTGTTTTATAGATATCTTCGCTTATAAGTCTCAGATTTTCAACTTTCGGATGAGAAGCATAATAAGTTTTGCCTTTTTCAATTTTTGAAATACTTAAATCAACTCCAGTACATTTACAACCAAAGTCCAAAAACGGTTTTAAATTACCAGCTTCTCCACATCCTATCTCTAATATATTCAACGATTTATCAATAGTTTTAATCGTTTCAATAAATGGCAATACATATTTTTGAGTAGATAATGCTTGCTCGTTGAAATATCGCTGTGGATCTAAATGTCGTTTTTGCATTGATTATGACTTGATATTGTTAATCGCATATTTAATGCGCGCAATGGATTCCTGCTTTCCCAAAACAGCAATAATATCGAACATGTGTGGTCCTTTTGGCTCACCTACAATGGATAAACGGAATGCATTCATAATTCCGCCCATATTATATTCCTTTTGGGCAATCCATTCTTTCACAACCGTTTCGGTATTTTCAGGTGTAAACTCATCAATTGCACTTAGCAGGTCAATCAATTCGTTCATTTGAGTAGGAGTTTCAGCTTTCCAACGCTTTTGAATCGTTTTTGAATCGTATTCAGTAGGTGCTTGAAAGAAAAAACTTGATTGAGACCAAAGTTCATTCACAAAATTAGCACGCTCCTTTACAAGCGACACAATTGTTACAAGTTTCTCTGAATCTTCAACAATATCATTTTCAATCAAAATATGTTGAAAAGCATCAGCAATTTCATCGTTTGATTTTGCTTGTAAGTATTTATGATTAAACCATTTCCCTTTTTCATAATCAAACTTGGCACCACTTTTACTCACACGATCCAATGAAAATTGATCAATCAATTCTTGCATAGAGAAAATTTCTTGCTCAGTTCCTGAGTTCCAACCTAATAGGGCTAGAAAATTCACTACAGCTTCGGGAAAATATCCTGCTTCACGATAACCAGATGAGGTTTCACCTGTTTTTGGGTCTTTCCAATTGAGTGGGAAAACGGGGAATCCAAGTCTATCTCCATCGCGTTTACTCAATTTGCCATTTCCATCAGGTTTAAGTAACAATGGTAAATGTGCAAATTCAGGCATCACACTTGTCCAACCTAGATATTTGTACAACAAAACGTGTAATGGAGCTGATGGCAACCATTCTTCACCACGAATAACGTGAGAAATCTCCATCAAATAATCATCCACTACATTAGCCAAGTGATATGTAGGCAGCTCGTCAGTAGATTTAAATAATACTTTGTCATCAATTACCGAGGAGTTGAAAACTACTTCTCCACGAATTAAATCTTGAACTTTTATTTCTTCATTGGCTTCAATCTTAATGCGAACTACATATTGATCACCTCTATCAATCCTTAATTCAACTTCATCGCCATCCAAAGTCAATGAATTATTCATCAGCTCACGAGTTTTGGCATCATACTGAAAATTAGCAATTTCAGCGCGTTTAGCATCCAATTCGGCGGGTGTATCAAAAGCAATATAAGCCAACCCAGCATCCAGCAATTGGTCAACATATTTACGATAAATGGCTTTGCGTTCACTTTGTCGATATGGGGCATGTGGTCCAACTGAATCCGCTCCTACTCCTTCATCAATTTTTATCCCCAACCAATTGAGCGATTCTACAATATAATCCTCAGCACCAGCCACAAAGCGGGCTGAATCTGTATCTTCAATTCGAAGCAACATATCGCCACCATGTTTTTTGGCAAATAAATAATTATATAGGGCTGTGCGAACACCACCAATATGTAATGCCCCAGTTGGGCTTGGTGCAAAACGCACTCTCACTTTTCTCATTCTAATATTTTTTTTGCTTCGCAATCTTATTTGTTGTATACTACGCTTTATTTTGCATTGAAGTACAAAAATAACACATTTTGTCGAGATATAGGCATAAACCTATAAACAAAAAACCTCCCGAATAAAATCGGAAGGTTTTCATATAAATAGTAATCCCGAGAGTTATCGAGAGTCAATGATTTAATAGTCAATGATTTTACTCTTGGTTCAAAGTTACACGTTTAAAAGCGATGCAGGTTAAATGTCTTTTTGCAAGCAGTTCTTTTACTGTTATTTTCCCAGCTTCTTCACCGCCACCTTCGTACTTTTGTTCTACAAGGGTATATTCTTTGAAAAATTTCGCCATACGTCCAGCGGCAATATTGTTTACTTTCTGTTCTGGTAAAGTCGCAGATTTTTCTGCAGTGACCGTTGTCTTTATTTCGCGGGCTTTTGCTGCATCTTCTGCGGTAATCCAGCCTTTTGCCATATTTGATTCAATGTGGTTTTCGCTATCAACGTGTGCGGGGTTTATTCCTGCTTTTTTCAATGCGACTTCAACTTCTTTTGCAACAAGTTCGGTTTTGGTTTTTTCGATAGCCACTGCCAACTCGTTATCTTTTAGCTTTTGAGGTACAGCGGATTCATCAATAGCCACAGGAGACATTGCCGCAATGTGCATTGCTA
>JBAXAD010000027.1:0-25843 GCA_037142715.1 Paludibacter sp.
TGATTGCAATTGCAATTGCTCAAAATGTGCCACTTTATGGACAGACTCTATTTAAACAAATTCTCTTTTAAAAACAACAGCTTATAACCCTTCTTAGAAATTTTGAGTCTTCTTAAAATTTCAATCCCAAAGTAACCACTAAGTTGTTAGTTACTGTACTTACCGAAGCAGGAGTAACGGCATACTCAGGATTTAATAAATTGGAATTAAATGACATGTAGTGTTCGTCAAGAATTTTGTGCATCAATGCAAAATCAATAAACCAACTTGCTTCTCGGTATCCAAACCCAGCGGTAATATAATTGGTACCATTGTGCAAAAAGTATTCGGTATCAGTACGTATTGTGTTTTTTACCATGTATTTTTGAGCTTCCGCTTTGGTGGCAACACTCATGTTGGCATATCCAGCACGCAGTGAGAAATTATCGGTCAATTTATATTCACCACCAATTTTTATTGTTGTTACATCATTCAACATGTCTTTCATTCCGTTGTTCTCGGCTGTATAATCTTCTGCATTTCCATCCTTGTTCATCAATCGGGTACCGGTGTAATTACTAAAATCATATTCAGCACTAATAATTCCTTTTTTGCCGACAACAAGAGCTGCACTGGCATTAACTTGCATAGGCCCTTGAAGTTGGAATTCATTTACACCATCAGTAGGGGTAGAAATACTACTTTTAATATCTGTATCATAATTTAGCGTAGCCGAATACTGATCATTCATGGCATAAATAGTGGGTGTATGGAACGCCAAACCAAACCTCAAAAAATCTGTAGGACGCAGAATAGCTCCAACATTTAAGTTAACTCCAGTTCCTTTGGAAATAATTGTATTTTTAAGATCAAAGCCACCACCTGAACCAAATAATTCGCTATAAGTACTAGTTGATGTATAGTTAATTGACTGTAAATTTGCTGTTGCACCTAAGTATAACATATTACTAAAATTGCCAGCCCAGCCAATGGAATATTCATCCAAATAACCCTTTTCAGTTAGGAAATAAGAAGGTGTAACAGTTTCACTACCATTCAAAAATGATTCCCAATGGTCGGTTTGATTGCTTGGATTAACAAATTCTTTCATCAAGCCGCCTTCAAAAGCCAATACTGATAACCATGGAACATTGTTATTACTGAAGGGCTCATAAGAACTAGTATATTTCAAATCGGCATAAGGAATATTGCGAGTGAAATATCCCATAAAATCAGTTAGAGATGAAGATGAGGCACCACTTTTAATATTCATCGTGCGGTTAAAATCTTTCAGTCGGTTATAACCAAAGGACCAATTAGAACTCAACAAGCCTGTTGATTGATTTTCATTGTGCAAAATTGGAGATGCAAAAACCAATGAAAAATTATTAAACCCTGTTTTATACATATCGCCGTAACCATAAGAATCATTGCCTTTCATATCTTTCCAGTTGGAAGTACTATTTTGCAACATGATACTCATGGAACCCACCAATTCCGATTTACGATAGATGCCTAAACCTGCAGGATTGTCTTTAATTGCCGATGCATCGCCACCCAAAGCTCCAAAAGCACCTGCCATACCCATGTAACGAGCAGTACCGTTGATGTCGGTTTGAACATATTTAATGACATCCATTTCACTTTGTGCTATCATCAATGAGCAGTTTATAACTACTAACATTGCCATTATTATCCGTTTCATATGCTGTATTATTTAATACTACCTCTAACCCCTCCCGCTTGGGCGGGATAAATTTCGGGGAATTAAGTTAGTAATGATTTCTATTTATGTTTCTTGTTTATTTATTTTCCATTACGTTATAGTAAATAGCTACAAACTTCTTACTACTTATTACAATCTACTTACTACAAACTTCTTACTACAATCTACTTACTACAAACTTCTTACTACAATCTACTTACTACAATCTACTTACTACTAATTATCTTCTGCTTCCTGAACCACCGCCAGAGCTGCTGCGTGAACCTCCACCAGAACTACTGGAGCTACTTGAACTGCTTGAACTGCTACCTCCAGAATAGGATGGAGCAGAATAAGTTGGAGTGGAAGAACGAGAGCTACTATTGTTATTTGAATTGCTTGGAGTATATGAACTGCGAGAAGTACTTGAAGGTGTGCTAGCTGAATAAGTTCCACGAGATGGGGTTCCTGTTGAATAACTTCCGCGAGAAGTTGTGCTCGTGGAGTAAGTTCCACGTGATGAATTGTTGTTTATAACGCTTGATTCTGAACCACCTGTGTTGTAAGAAGTACGTGGACGGGTATTTATGTTTGAAGTACCTGTTCTGCCGTAAGAAGTTCTATCTACGTTTGTATTTGGATTAAATCCACTAGCGTTTCTTGAAGTTGCTGTACGTACAACCCCTATTCCGGTACTTGTACTTGGGTAAGTTCTTGCAGAATTAGCAGATGCGTAAGTTGAACGTGATCCTCTATTACTTAAAACATTAGCATCTGAAACTCCTCTTGAACCGCCACCGTTGATTGTGGTATATGGACTGGCACTACGACCATTGTATCCGCCACCACCAGCGCTTACTGCTGAAGCACTTGAACCAGTTAAGCGGCTAGAAGCATTGTTGCTTGCCCCTCTCCTATTGGCCTCATTGTGATTTGGATTGCGGGAAGCATAACTTTGTCCACCCCAATAATTATCATATCCATAGCCACCGTAATATCCACCATAACCGTAGCCGCCGTAACCACCGTAGCCATAATAACCACCGTAGCCTCCATAACCACCGTAACCGTAGTATCCGCCAAAACCACTTCCGTAGCCATACCAGTTATTCCATGAGCTATAACCCCAAGGGCTGTAGAATGATGAGTAAGGTGAGCACCAATTATTGCCCCATCCCCAGCTATTGTAAGGGCTGTAGCAATCCCAACCATTATAACCATTGTTATTATATCCATAATTGTCATTTTGGTTGTCCTCCATAATGTATATTACCTTAGATGGATTGTGAAAACGACGAATACGATCTGCATATTCCAAATCCGATTCGTTGCCTTGTTGTTCATTGGATTGCAGATTTTCACTTTTATCATTGGCCTGACCAACTACATATACCGTATCGTGTATTGCCTTAGGAGCTTCACGTTCAATATAAATTATTTCCTTCGCTCCATTTTTGTATTTTGGGGCTTGTTTTTGAGAGTGATTAGCTTCAATGATTTTTGCATCGCTGGGCTTATAATAAATATCGTCCACAAATGCTTCTTTCGATTGACCAATTCCTGCCAGAGGAATAAGTAAGGAAAGCATGATAAATAATGTTGTTTGTTTCATAATACTGCCTCCAAGTGATTAAATGAATAAAGAGCAAATAATAATTGCCAAGTTGTTTAATGTTAGCTATTTGTAATCTTAAATGCCTGAAAAATAATTTGTGCAATTAATGTATTGCTTAAATCTGTTTTGTTTGTTTTTTCAGATACAATAATTCTACAAGAATCGTGCCATCGAATGTACAATTAAAGCTGATTTTAGGGGATATAATCGGACAATGAAATTAGAACTGTGATATTTCAAAAAAATACTTACTTTTGTACGCTCAAGTAAATAGACTTTTTTCATTACGATAGGTTTAAGTAAATAGTCATTTCCCCAAATTATTAATTCTTCATTATTAATTATCAATTAAATCAGCCATGGATTACATAGAAGTGAATTTCGTTATCGAACCCTTTGAAGAATATATTTCAGACGTATTGGCCTCTGAATTAGGAGAAATTGGATTCGATAGTTTTGTACCCAACGAACTTGGAATGGATGCTTATATCCTGCAACGAACTTTCGACGAATCGAAACTGAAAAGTTTATTGGCAGATTTTCCATTCGAGGCAAACATCGAATATACGATAACGCAAATTGAGTCGAAAAACTGGAATGAAGAATGGGAAAAACACTATTTTGAACCCATTGTTATTGGCGAAGATTGTGTGATACACAGCTCGTTTCACAAAAATGTGCCCAAGGCAAAATACGATATTGTGATTGACCCGAAAATGGCTTTTGGCACTGGTCATCACGAAACCACCAGCCTTGTAATTGGGCAATTATTGACCATGGACTTGGAAGGTAAAACTTTGCTCGATATGGGATGTGGTACTGCGGTGCTCGCAATTTTGGCGGCCATGCGTGGTGCAAAAAACATTTTGGCCATTGACATTGATACTTGGTGTACCGAAAACTCCATTGAGAATATCGCTGTCAATAATATCTCGGGCATTGAAGTGCAATTGGGTGGTGCTGAATTACTGAAGGGCTTGCATTTCGATATTGTTCTTGCCAACATCAATCGCAACATTCTATTGGCCGACATGGAACAATATGCAGCTTGTTTATCTGCTGGAGGTGAGTTATATATGAGTGGATTCTATATTGAAGACATACCCTTGATAGAAGCAGAAGCCAACCGAAATGGATTGGATTTGGTAGAATTCAACAAAAAGAACAATTGGGTGGTGGTGAAAACGGTGAAGAGATAAACCAATTTCAACCCAGAGATAAAACAGGAATGTTTAGTTTTAATTGTTTAATACTCAATGGTTCATTAAAAATAAAATTTTTTGAACGCAAAGTCGCTAAGTTGCAAATGGAACATGCCGATTTATCGGTAGCCGCTAAGAAAAACTGAAAGTTTTTGTCTTTGCGTTCTTTCTCTTTTTGATGATTATAAGGCATTTAAAACTTTGCGGCTTTGCGTTTACTCTTTTAAAAAGAATAAAGTCTAACACAGTAAAAATGGATAAATAAGCTATTGAATATAAATACAATATGCATTTTTATAACGAACCATTGTAATACTGAGATTCTGTTTTTAATTTGTCAATAAAAGATTATTGAATTTTCAAATGTTTTTAAAAACGGCTTATTATTTAGACAATTAATTGGTTATTAGCTCATTTTTTGTCATTTTTAATTGTTTAACTGCCATTCTGGACATTTGAAATTTCGTATCTTTGTATCTTTTAAAATCAATTCTAATGGTTAAATCAAACACTATTCACTTATCAATAATACTTCTGCTATTTATTGCCATTTCCATACAAGCTTCAACTACCAGTTATTATTTCTACGTTCAATTTGCCAATAAAAACAATTCACCTTATTCATTGACAAATCCGTCGGAATTTCTTTCTGCGCAATCCATTGCACGACGGGAACATCGTGCTCCAATTTACGATTCCACCGATTTGCCCATAAATCCGAGCTATTTATCACAAGTTAATAATCTTGGGGTAAATATCCACAATAGAAGTAAATGGATGAATGGTGTCACGGTTTTAATACGAGATTCAAGCGTTATGAGTCAGGTTCGGGCATTATCGTTTGTGAAATTTGTGCAGTATACTGGTAAACTTGATGGTGCAGCTACTATTTCGGCTAAAAAAATAAAGACGACTATAAATTACGGAACTGCAACTTCTCAAATAGACCAATTGAATGGTAAATATTTACACAATCTTGGCTATCGAGGAAAAGACATTGTAATTGCTATATTAGATGCTGGATTTAATAATGCCAATACAAATATCGCCTTCGACAGCTTACGATTGCAAGGTAGATTGCTGGGAACCAAAGATATAATCAATCCAAATTCTAACATATTCGCCGAAGACGGTCATGGGGCAATGGTATTGTCCACTATGACAGGGAATCTTCCCAACCAGTTTTTGGGAACAGCTCCCGATGCTTCTTTTTGGTTGATACGTACAGAATATGTTCCCACCGAATATCTTGTTGAAACCGATTTTTGGGCTTCTGGAATTGAGTTTGCCGACAGCGTGGGAGTTGATGTTGTTAATTCGTCGTTGGGTTATACCGAGTTTGATGATGCAAGCATGAACTTCACTTACGCCGACATGAACGGAAAAGTGTCGAGGGCCAGTCGCGCCGCTACATTGGCCGCACAAAAGGGAATTATTGTTGTTAATAGTGCCGGAAACGATGGCAATAAGGCATGGCATAATATTGGGGTTCCAGCTGATGCCGAAGGAATTGTAACGGTAGGCGCTGTAACTTCTACAGGTTCGCCCAGCTCATTTTCATCCTTTGGCCCAAGTTCTGATTTTCGTGTAAAACCTGAAATTTGCTCAATGGGGACATCTGCAGCAGTTGTAAGCACCAGTGGAACTACAATTAGCGGCAATGGTACCTCTTTTGCTTCGCCCATTATGGCGGGTATGATGGCTTGTTTTTTGCAGGCTTCCAAATCCATTTATCCACCTTGTGATGTGCCCACTTTACTAAAAACAGTGTTTGAAAGCGGAAGTTTGTATGCCAATCCAACCGCACAAATGGGTTACGGGATACCCAATTTTCAATTGGCATTGGCGAAATTACCATTCACTAGTTTAACAGAAATAACCGAGACGAAGGATGTGATTATTGCTTATGACAGAAATGATAAATCCATTCACGTACGATTGCTCGACAATCAAATTGCTGAAGGTAAAAGCATTCGATTATACTCGATAACAGGTAGTTTGCAGATGAATATGCCTTTAAATGAACCAGAAACATTGCTGCATACCGATAAATTATTTCCGGGAATGTATGTTATTTCAATTTCGGGGAATGGTAAAACGAGTACGCATAAAGTGGTTATTTGAAAATGTAAAAATAGAATATCGTTAATTAAATTGCAGAATTGTAACTTATACATTACCTTTGTACAGATGAAAGTTAGAGAAGTAATTACGTATAAAAATCATTTTGAAGATTTTTTATTAAAACAATCACAAAAAGTTCAGGATAAAATTTTCAAGATTATTGAAGCAATTGAAACGTTAGAAAGAATACCTTCTTCTTACTTGAAGTCAATCAAAGGAACAAAAGGTTTGTTTGAAGCCAGAGTTCAACTCGGTTCGAATATTTGGAGAGATTTTTTGTTTTTTTGATAATGATAAAATCGTGATTCTTCTTAATGGATTTCAAAAAAAGACACAAAAAACACCAAAAAATGAAATTGATAAGGCTATTCGATTAATGGCAGATTATTATAACGAAAAACTAAAAGCAAATGAACACTAAAAGCTGGAGTGATATTAAAGATTCCGTTTATGGAGAAATAGGAAGTGTCAGACGAGATGAACTAGAAAGGGACGCTGAAAGTTTCAATATTGGAATGCAATTACGTCAGGCTAGGGAAGACAAACACCTTACTCAAAGCCAATTGGCTGACATTGTAGACAAAAAGCGCGAGTTTATTTCACGTATTGAAAATAATGGAAGTAACTTAACGTTAAAAACTTTATTTGACATCGTTGAAAAAGGGCTTGGTGGAAAAGTGAAAATTCAAATTGAAATATAGTTTCAAGTTGTGATAAACTTGTTGCAAAATTCTTTTTTAAATTTCAAACTCTTCCAATGAATTCAATAACCCTTTCCGAACTTGCTACCCAGATTCAAGAAACCATTCGCTCACGTTTTGAAACGCCAGTGTGGATTCGTGCAGAAATAAGCGAATTGCGCGATAATTCGGGCGGACATTGTTATCTGGAACTAATTGAAAAAGACAGTAATTCCGACACTTTATTGGCCAAATCAAAAGCAACTATTTGGGCATCCACATTTCGTATGCTCAAGCCCTACTTTGAAAGCAGCACTGGACAATCGCTTCGGGCTGGGCTAAATGTATTGGTGGCAGTAACGGTTGAATTTCATGGCGTTTACGGATTTAGCCTCAATGTGCGCGATATCGACCCCACTTTTACCATTGGCGAAATGGCCGCCAGAAGGCTCAAGATTATTCGTCAACTGGAAGCCGATGGCATTGTGGATATGAACAAGCAGCTCGCCTTACCAAAATTGCTGCAGCGAATTGCCATTATTTCCTCGGCAACAGCTGCCGGATATGGCGATTTTTGCGACCAACTTCAAAATGATCCTTCACACTTTGCTTTTTACAGCAAACTTTTTCCTGCCATTATGCAAGGTGACCAAGCGGAATCTTCCATTATTGCAGCTTTGGAAAAAATATACGAACACATCGAACTGTTTGATGCCGTGGTGATTATTCGTGGCGGTGGTGCAACGACTGATTTGGCATGCTTCGACTCCTACGATTTGGCCGTGAACTGTGCACAGTTTCCACTTCCAATAATTGCAGGGATTGGCCATCAGCGTGATATTTCTATTCTGGATATGGTGGCACATACAAGTCTGAAAACACCAACCGCGGTTGCCGAATTTTTAATATCAAATTTGAATGATGCTGAATATCAGCTAAAGAATATGCTATCGGATATTCAGTATTCGGTAAAAAACAGAATTGATAATGAATCGCGTTACATTATTCAAACTCAAATGCGCATTAAACAAACCTTGCGGAGTTGGGTGGTGCAGAAATCGCATTTGCTGGAAAGACAAAAAAGTCGCTTACAATCCAGTGTTCGTTTGGAATTAATGAAGCAAAAAAACAGATTGGTTTTGCTCGAGAAAAATATAGAATCGCATTCGCCAAGCTTTTTATTGCTTCACGGATATACAATTACAACCTTGAATGGAAAACGAATTACTTCTGCCCATCAATTAAAAAAGGGCGACCAAATTCGAACTTTTGTACACGATGGAGATTTTGGAAGTGAAATTATTTAACAACAAATCAAACTTTTCCAAAGTTTAAAACTTTGGAAAAGTTGAATGTAAAACGAATTATTATGAGCAAAATATCTCTCGAAAATATGGAGTTTCACGCCTTTCATGGCTGTTTGGAACATGAGCAAACATTGGGGAATACCTTCATTGTCAATATAAGTATGGAGCTAGACACCAAACTAGCGGGAGAAACCGATAATTTGGAACATACGCTTAATTACCAATTGGTTTATGATGTGGTGAAAGAACAAATGGAAATCCCGTCGAAGCTAATTGAACATGTAGGAGAACGAATATTGGATAATATCATGCATAGTTTTCCTCAAATTGAATCATTGGAGGTTCGACTATCAAAACTTCATCCACCACTTGGAGGAAAAGTTGAACGAGTAACGATTGAATTAAGCAAAAAGAAAGTTATTTCAATATAATAGTGTAATTATATACGATTTTTATTCCAATCGTATTCTTTTTCAAATAAAAAGTCTAATTTTGCAAACCAAATAGAAAATGGTTGAGATTAGATAGGTGAACGCCGAATTTTCAGCGTTCATTTTTTGTGGTAAATAGTAAAACCTGTCCGTCTACTGACGGATGATTAAATATTAAATTCTTCTTCATGTCAACAAACGAAATGAAACAAAGTCATCCAAAAGGATTGTACTTGCTTTTTATAACTGAAATGTGGGAACGTTTTAGTTATTACGGAATGCGTGCATTATTTATGCTTTACATCACCAAAGCATTATTATTCGACAAGGGATTTGCAGCGCAAATTTATGGTAGTTACACAGGTTTAGTATATCTTACGCCGCTTCTTGGAGGATATATTGCCGATAGATATTGGGGAAATCGTCGTTCCATTTTTTGGGGCGGAATAGTGATGGCCTTTGGTCAATTTCTAATGTTTACCAGTGCTTTGTATTACAAAGATGCGGAAACTGCAAAGTATCTAATGTTTTGTGGATTAGGTGCATTAATTTTGGGTAATGGTTTTTTTAAACCCAACATTTCCACTATGGTAGGACATCTTTATGCTCCCAATGATAGACGAAAAGATTCAGCTTTTACTATTTTTTATATGGGCATAAATTTGGGTGCAGCCTTAGCGCCATTGTGGTGTGGATTTGTTGGAGATACAGGCAATCCTGGCGACTTCAAATGGGGATTTCTATCGGCAGGAGTTGGTATGTTATTGGCAGTCATCATTTTTGAGTTGTTGAAAAATAAATACCTATGCACCCCCGAAGGCAAGCAAATAGGACTTTCACCCATGGAAGATTTAACTCATCATTCACACACCTTGGATGTAGACGATGCACTAAAAAATCCGAATTCAAGAAAACGATTGGTTTGGTCATTAGGAGGTTTCCTTGGTTTGTTTTTACTGTTTTCATTCAATTTCGGGTCATTAAACAACCTCAACATAGCCATGTTTGAAGGTGCAGATTGGATTGGATCAGCCATTTTTGCAGTAAGTATCATAATGCCAATATTTATTGTAGCCGATAAATCACTCACCAAAATAGAACGCTCTCGCATTTTCGTAATCTACATTATTTCCTTTTTCGTAATTTTCTTTTGGGCAGCATTCGAACAAGCTGGCGCTTCACTTACGTTTTTTGCCGACGAACAAACAGACCGACATATATTTGGTTGGGAAATGCCCGCTTCTTCATTTCAATCTTTTAATGCCATTTTTGTTGTTAGTTTAGCTCCTGTTTTTGCGGCTTTGTGGTCATTTTTGGGCAAACGAGGAATGGAACCCAGCTCGCCAGCAAAGCAATCTATCGGACTTTTTTTATTGGCAGTAGGCTATTTGGTGATTGCATTTGGTGTAAGAGGTGTTGATACCAATGTTAAAGTAAGTATGCTTTGGATTACCAGCCTTTATTTATTGCACACTATGGGTGAACTCTGTTTGTCGCCCATTGGCTTGTCGATAGTAAATAAATTAGCTCCAGTGCGTTTCGCATCCTTATTGATGGGGGTTTGGTTTATGGCCAATGCAGCTGCTAATAAATTTGCAGGTATTTTGAGTGGTCTTTATCCTGAAAATGGTGTTGCAAAATCCTTTGCAGGTTATCAAATTGCTACGCTATACGATTTCTTTATGCTATTCGTAGTTATGTCTGGTGTAGCTGCTGTTATCCTTTTTGCTCTTTCCAAATGGTTGGAAAAACTAATGCATGGTGTGAAATAGATACATTTCAATCGTAAATAAAAATAGGAACTTCCCGCTATGGAAAGTTCCTATTTTTTTTCTGATAACTGATAACTGTTAACTGACAACTGTCAACTGCCCCATCGCTTTCGTAATTGCTTTTTCAATTCCTGCAGCATTCTTACCTCCAGCTGAAGCGAAGAATGGTTGTCCACCGCCACCACCTTGAATTTCCTTGGCAGCTTCGCGGGCAATGTTTACGGCATTTAATCCTGCTGTTACCAAATCATCCGACAGCAAAACGGTAAGTGATGGTTTGCCATCGTAAATGCTACCGGCCACAAAGAATAGTTTTTCGTTCACTACGTTGCGAATTTGGAAAGCAAGGGTTTTAATGGCATCCGACGATAAATCGGACTGGAAACGAATGGTTTTGATGCCATTTATCAATGTTGCTTCTGCAATCAATTTATCACGCAAGGTCATGATTTTCTCATGCATAAATCCTTCTACCTGCTTTTTCAAGTCACTGTTTTCTTCTACCGAGCGACGAATGGCACTCAACAAATCGGGTGTGTTGTTCAGTAATTCACGTGCTTCAGCAATTGTGTCTTGTTGTGCATCGAGCATTTTCTCAACACCTTTTGCCGAAATGGCTTCGATACGACGAATACCAGCTGCAATTGATGATTCAGCCAGAATGCGCACCATACCTATCTCACCGGTTGATTGTACGTGGGTTCCACCACAAAGTTCGGTAGAAGTTCCAAATTGGATGACACGTACCGATTCGCCGTATTTCTCGCCAAATAAAGCCATAGCTCCCAATGCTTGCGCTTCGGCAATTGGCGTGTCGCGCATTTCGTTCAATGCATGGTTTTCGCGTATTTTGCGGTTGGCGAGTTGTTCTATACTGCGAATCTCTTCTTTGGTAAGTTTTTGATAATGAGAAAAGTCGAAACGCAAAGTTTCCGGACTTACAAACGAGCCTTTTTGCTCTACGTGCGTTCCCAGTACTTCGCGCAAAGCCTCGTGTAGCAAGTGAGTTGCCGAGTGATTGCAAGAAGTAGCCTGACGGTTCTCCAAGTTGATAGAAGCCGTAAATGTTTCGGTAATATCTTCGGGTAATGTATTGCAAATATGTACCGCAAGGTTGTTTTCCTTTTTGGTATCAGTAATTTCCAGGCTTCCTTTTTCGCCAACCAAAGTTCCGCTGTCGCCCACTTGTCCGCCCATTTCTGCGTAGAAAGGCGTGTTGGAAAGTACCAATTGATAGTATTCCTGATTTTTTTGTTTCACCTTGCGGTAACGCAAAATTTCTGTATCGAATGAAGTAAAATCATACCCAACAAACACGCTGTCACCTTCGCGAACCGTTACCCAGTCGCCAGTTTCGGTGGCTGCTGCATTGCGGGCACGTTCTTTTTGTTTGAGCATTTCGGCATTGAAATCATCAATGTTTACTGTAAAATTATTCTCACGCAAAATCAATTCAGTCAAATCCAACGGAAAACCAAAAGTATCGTAAAGTGTAAAAGCCACTTTACCGGCCACTTCTGTTTTACCTTCTTTTTTGGCTTCATCCATTACTTTGTCGAGCAATTTGATACCAGTTTCCAACGTGCGCAAGAAAGATTCTTCCTCTTCTTTGATTACTTTTTCAATCAATGATTTTTGAGAAATCAATTCGGGATAAGCTTTACCCATGTTTTCGCCCAGCACATTAATGAGTTTGTACATAAACGCAGAACGTTGGTTGAGGAAAGTATAACCGTAACGAACAGCACGACGCAAGATGCGACGAATAACGTATCCGGCTTTGGCGTTGGAAGGCAATTGACCATCGGTAATAGAGAAAGCGATGGTACGAATATGGTCGGCAATAACACGCATGGCTATATCCACCTGTTCATTTTTGCCGTATTCTGCCTGACAAATCGTTCCAATTTCTTTAATGATTGGTGTAAAAACATCAGTATCATAGTTGGATTGAACACCTTGCATTGCCATACACAAACGCTCAAATCCCATACCTGTGTCAATCACCTTGGCGGGTAAGCCTTCGAGCGAACCGTCGGCTTTGCGGTTGTATTGCATAAATACGTTGTTCCAAATCTCAATCACTTGTGGGTGACTACCATTTACCAACGTAAGTCCGTCAATTTTGGCGCGGTCTTCATTGTTTCTAATATCGATATGGATTTCTGAACAAGGACCACATGGGCCTGTATCTCCCATTTCCCAGAAATTATCTTTTTTATTTCCGTTGATAATGCGGCTTTTTGGTAGGAACTGTTCCCAAAGCGCAGCTGCTTCATCGTCGCGTTCCAAACCTTCGGGGGCATAGCCTTCAAATACGGTTACGTAAAGTCTTTCGGTATCCAATTTCAATACATCCACCAAATACTCCCAAGCCCACTCGATGGCTTCTTTTTTGAAATAATCGCCAAACGACCAGTTACCAAGCATTTCGAACATGGTGTGGTGGTAGGTATCGTGTCCAACTTCTTCCAAATCATTGTGTTTTCCGCTCACGCGCAAACATTTTTGAGAGTCGGCAACACGTGAATATTTGATGGGGTCATTGCCCAAAATAATATTCTTGAATTGGTTCATTCCAGCATTGGTAAACATCAAAGTGGGATCATCTTTGATAACCATTGGTGCTGAAGGTACGATTTTGTGTCCTTTGGATGCGAAAAAATCGAGGAAGGATTGACGAATTTCTTGTGAAGTCATTTGTTTATGTCTAATGTCTAAAGTCAAAGGTCTAAAGTCTTGTTTTAAAGCAATAAAGTTTGGGATTTGTCGGTTTCGACCTTTGTCCTTTGTCTTTAGTCTTTCGACCTTTTTGTCTTGTAGGTTAATAATATCAAATAAAGACCACAAAAGTAGCTCAAATTTATTATTTTTGCAGCAATTGTGGATATAAAAGTTGTTTTCGTGCGTTGATTTTATTGATGAATTGAATATTGACACTCTTTTTCCACCTCATTTCTGGCATTTTACCCTGTTTTTTTAATTATGGGTAATTGCAAACCAATGTTCTTATGGCCAAGAAAAAAAAATTCCATTTCAATTCCGAGACATTAAGTTACGAGCTAATTGAGCACACCATCACTCATTGGCTAAAACAAATTCTAATTCACGCAGTTTCTGGTTTATCATTGGGAGCATTGTTTTTCTTCATTTTCGTATCCACGGTTTCATCTCCAGAAGAAAAACAATTGGGTCAGGAAAAAAGTCACATGCAAGCACAATATAAAGTTTTGGAACGGCAGTTTGACGAGATGCAAGAAGTAGTGACCGATTTGCAGGAGCGTGATGATAATTTGTATCGTGTTATATTTCAGGCCGACCCGATTCCATTTTCCGTTCGACGGGCTACGGCTTCCAACACCCAATATTATGAGCAATTGCTGGACATGACCAATTCCGAAATTGTGGTTACAACTTCCAAAAAATTGGGTGAATTAAGAAAACAACTTTATATTCAATCAAAATCTTACGACGAAATTGTATTATTGGCGAAAAACAAAGAAACCATGTTGGCCAATCTTCCAGCCATTCAGCCAGTACTAAATAAAAATTTAAAGCAAATGGCTTCGGGTTATGGTTGGCGTATTGACCCCATATATCACTCAAGACGTTTTCATGCAGGAATGGACTTTGCGGCAGCGATTGGAACAAATATTTATGCCACTGGAAACGGAAAAATCATCAGCGCAGGTTGGGAACAAGGTTATGGAAATTGCATTCAGATTAATCATGGTTATGGCTATGTGACTTTATATGGTCACATGAGTGCATTTAAAGTGCATGCTGGACAGAACATTAAACGTGGCGATGTAATTGGTTTGGTGGGTAGTACCGGTAAATCGACTGGTCCACACCTGCACTACGAAGTTCATTTTAAAGGTGAAATAATGAATCCGCAAAACTATTACTTCCTCGATTTGTCGCCTGCTGATTATGACAAAATGGTTCAGATGAGTAATAATGCTGGTCAGATGTTTGATTAAAAGCCCCCTAATCCCCCGAAGGGGGACTTTAAGAACGTTATGAAAAACAAAAGTGAAATTTTAAATACTTCGTCTTTGAACCCCCTTCGGGGGACAGGGGGCTGTATCGGCATTTTCGATTCGGGTTATGGTGGCTTGACTATTTTGGAGAAAATACGCACCGAATTACCCGAATACGATTATATATATTTGGGTGATAACGCCCGAACACCTTACGGAACGCGCTCTTTTGATGTGGTTTACAAATACACACTTGAATGTGTAACGCATTTATTCGAAATGGGTTGTCAGTTGGTGGTACTGGCTTGCAATACCGCTTCGGCGAAAGCTTTACGCACCATTCAGCAACATGATTTACCACTTTTGAATGCTAATAGACGTGTATTGGGCGTAATTCGTCCCACTGTTGAGGCGGTTGGTGCCATAACCATAACCAATCATATCGGTTTGTTGGCAACCACCGGCACGGTTCAGTCCAACTCCTACCCGCTCGAAATTCATAAGATAAATACTGATATTTTCGTTACTTCTGAAGCTTGCCCCATGTGGGTTCCGTTGATTGAAAACAATGAACACAACTCTGAAGGTGCGGATTATTTTGTGCGTAAAAACGTTCAAAACCTACTGAATGCTGACCCGCTTATAGATACAATTATGCTTGGTTGCACGCATTATCCGTTGTTGGCCGACAAAATAAAATCCTATCTTCCCGAAGGAATCTCGATTGTTTCGCAAGGAGAAATAGTTGCAAAAAGTTTGGTAGATTATCTACATCGACATCCCGAAATGGCTCAGCGCTGCAGCTCGAATGGAACTATTCTATATTTAACCACGGAGTCTGTAGAGAAATTTTCAAGTTCAGCATCACTTTTTTTAAACGAAGAAATTCAGGCCGAACATATTGATTTGGGGTAAAATTATAAAAAACAGTCGCCCTACAATGTGCAAGGCGACTGTTTTTTGTTGCTAATAACCCAAATTATTTCGCTACCCAATAGCAACGAATCGGTGATTCGATGGCACCAGAAGTTTTCAATTTAGTAAATGCCTTGTCCACTTCTTTGCGGTCGATACCTGTTATCTCAGCAATTTTACCTGCATTTACTGGCTCGCCTACTTTTTTAATTGCTTCTAATACTTTTTCTACTGTTTCCATAAGATACGATTTTTGCGAATTTATATTAATTTCAAACCATGCATTTCATACATGGCTAATCACATTAAACCACGTTGTGGTTGGTAGTTTTCAGACTTTCAAATCTTCAAACAATTTACAACCACTCAGACAGCACTCTTGCTCCCCTTTAGGGGTTGGGGGTTCTCTTCCTTATTCAATATTCTTTCTTACTTTTTTCAAAAACGCTTGCATGCGTTCAGTATCTTTTTCTTCAATAATATCCACCAAAACCTTAAGTTCGGCACGAATATTCTCCACTTGTTTGGTAGTATTTGGATTAAAAAGAATCTCTGTCAATAAATAATCATCTTCCGAAAGCAGCCCTTTGGCAATGTCCATGTGTCGTTTAAAAGTCGTCCCGGGAGCTTCCTGCGGCTTCATCACCGAAGCAAAAACCAGAGTAGAAGCAAACGGTATTGACAATGAATAAGCAATGGTTTCATCATGTTCGTCAAAACTGTATTCAAAAATCCGGAGGTGCAATGAACCGTACAAATCTTTGAAAAATGCTTTACCCATGTGGTCCGATTCCGAAATGATAATGGCGCTTTGCGTACTCAGGTTATCAAGTGTGGCGAAGGTGGGTCCAAACATCGGGTGAGTGGAAACATAGCGCATTCCAGTTTCCTCGTAGTATGCCTGCAATCCAGTTTTCACCGAAGCAATGTCAGAAATGATACAGTTTTTTGGCAAATATGGAATAATGGTACGGAATGCATCGATGGTATATTTCAGCGTCACGCAGTTAATAACCAATTCAGGCTCAAACGCACGAACCTCTTCATATTCGGTCATTCGATAGGTATTGAATACAAAACGTAAACGTTTCGGGTCGGTATCGAACAAGGCTACTTCGTGCTGAATGCACAATACATCGGTAAGGAATGTGCCCATTTTTCCGGCACCTAGAACTAGTATTTTCATTGCTGATAATTGAATTTGACTGCAAAAGTAAGAAAAAGAAAGAGTACCACAAACTTAAATCACGAAACACGGAACGTCAACCTTTTATTCCGTATCCTTTATCAATCTTCAAAAAAGGAACTAATGCTAGGGTTGGAATGGCGCAAATCATTACCAAAACAAAAAAATGTGTGTAGCCCAACATTTCTTGCAACCAGCCAGCCACCATACCTGGAAGCATCATACTCAATGCCATAAAACCTGTACAAATGGCATAGTGGGCCGTTTTGTGTTCGCCATCTGAAAAATAAATCATGTAGAGCATGTAGGCCGTAAACCCAAATCCGTAACCGAATTGTTCGATAGCAACTGCAATATTTATTAGCAACATATTGTTGGGCAAAAACCACGAAAGGTATAAATAAGCCAGGTGTGGAAAGGTAATACTAAAAGCCATCGGCCAAATCCAGTATTTCAGGCCTTTGCGGGAAGCAGCAATACCGCCAACAATTCCACCCAAAGTGAGCGCAATTATGCCTACCGTTCCATAAACAATACCCACTTGTTCGGTGTTCAATCCCAATCCACCAATCTCACGCGCATCGAGCATAAACGGCGATGCCATTTTCACCAACATGGCCTCCCCCAAACGATATAAAAGCATAAAAGTAATGGCAAATCCAACTCCTTTTTTCTGAAAAAACGAAGCAAAGGTGCGACCAAATTCACTGAAAATCTGTTTTGTTGTTTTAATGGCGGTCAGCCCATCACTTGTCGGACTAGGCAAAGCAAATCGGTGATAGACATAGGCAATCACAAAAAAACCAGCCAGTACATAAAATGTAATGCTCCACGCCAAACGAATATCATGCGTATATTTTTCCATTGCGCCAGCCAAAATTATCAGCAAACCTTGTCCCGAAATCATTGCTAAACGATAAAAAGTGCTGCGAATACCAACAAAAAAGGATTGTTCGGTTGTGTCCAACGCCAACATATAAAACCCATCGGCAGCAATATCATGCGTTGCCGAACTGAAGGCAATCAGCCATAGCACCGACAACGTTGCCTGAAAGAAAAAGGGCATTGGAATCAGGAAAGCGACACCCGCCAACCCAGCGTCAATAAGCAATTGCATGGTCACAATCCACCAACGCTTGGTTTTTATCATGTCCACAAACGGACTCCAAAACGGCTTAATAACCCACGGCAAATACAGCCAGCTGGTATATAAAGCTATTTCGGTGTTGGAAATGCCAAGTCGTTTGTACATGATTACTGCCACCGTCATTGCTACTACATAAGGCATCCCTTGTGCAAAGTAAAGGGTGGGAATCCATGTCCAAGGCGAGGATTTTGTTTTGTGATTGTTTTCCATAAGGATAATATCCGATTTTTTTTAAGAATATTGGATTTGCAAAGGTCGTAAAAATTTCTTTATTATTGGATAAATACGAGAAATGTTCAAATAAAAAAACGGACTCACCTCTGATTTGGCAAATCCGTTTTCTGTATTGATTAAAAAAAAATTTCTATTACTTAGCCGCTTTTATTGGCGTCCTGAGAACAAAAGAATTTGTATTACTCCCCGATAAGTCTTTAAATACCGCATCTGAAACTACTGAAAATGACAATTTTGCTACATTACTCGGTTTTCTAGCAATATATCTGAATGGGAAATATAATGAAGTAAAACTTAAATTGCTAATAAATTTTCCTTGTGCATAATTTGACGAAGCTGAAAACAAAGCGTCCAATGAACTTTTCGCTGGAAGTATAACTGAAGTTAAACTATCGGCCGACTGAACGAGATATAGTGCTGTTATATTGTTTGTTATACCATCCAACGTTATTGGTATTTCGACAGTATCCCCAACAGAAATTGTATCTAGTAAAAGTTCACCTGCAACAGTTGTATTGTAAATATCTAAGGTGTCTATTCTATTTAGCAAATCAGGTTTAAATACCCTCAACCTTGAGCTTATTGAAATATGAGGAGTATAATTAGTTTCTCCAGTCATTTTACAGGATATAAAACCGATGCTTATTAAAGCCAATAGTAAAATCTGATTTGTTTTCATATTTGGTATTTTGGGGCAAAATTACAAAATAATTATCAAAGTTTATATGTCAAATCTATTTAAATTTTAGTAAAGTGCCTCAAAAATCAGGAAACGATGAACGATTTTCAGGAAGGAATATTATTCACATCCATGTAATTTACCCCTATGCAAAATAGATATAGCACAACTAATGTTCACTAATAGAATCAACAGAAAGCATTTTCAGCGTTTTTAAGCATTATGAAAGACAAAAAATGCATGAATAGTGCTAAAATGCTTATCTTTGCAGAAAAATAGCATTTATATGTTTTCAAAAGAGATTCAAAAATTCATTCAACAAAATAATTATCCAAATTTCAATCCCAAAGCCATTTTTTTTGATATGGATGGCGTGCTTTTCGATTCAATGAAACACCACGCATCTGCTTGGGTAAAAGCATTGCACAAAGTGGGTTTGCCCTTCACGGAATATGAAGCTTATATGAACGAAGGACGAACAGGTTCTTCAACCATAGATGGCGTATTTGTAAAAACACACGGTAGAATTGCCACCGAAGATGAGAAAAACACTATTTATCGTTTGAAATCAGAGCTGTTTGAAGCTTCTGGTACAATGGAACAAATCGCTTTTGCATTAGAATTACTAGAGAAAGTGAAAGCTCAAAATTTGGAGATATTTGTGGTAACTGGTTCTGGTCAAGCAAGTTTGATAGATAATTTGGAACACAATTTCCCACAAATATTTCAAAAAGAAAAAATGGTTACCGCTTATGATGTTCAGCATGGCAAACCGCATCCTGAACCTTATTTGATGGCCTTGAAAAAATCGGGTGTACAGCCTTGGGAGGTAGTGGTAATTGAAAATGCACCTTTGGGGGTGGAATCTGCCACTGAAGCTGGACTTTTCACCATTGGCATAAACACCGGACCGTTAGACCCTAAAGTGCTTTCGGACAGCGGTGCAAATATTGTGCTGGGCGGAATGGAAGAATTGTATGACCATTGGAATACTTTTAGTGAAAATTGGTCATAATTAATTTAGAATTTACAGAATATAATTTCTAAACAACTGAAAATTAAACTTGTATGCAAGTAATTAAATACCCTGAACGTGAAACATGGAGTTCGCTCCTAGCCCGTCCAACTTTTGATACGACGTCACTTTTTGATACGGTTCAAAAAATCTTGGATGAAATACGAACACGAGGCGATGCAGAAGTGAAGGAATATACCGAGAAATTTGACAAAGTTCAGCTTGATGTTCTTGAAGTGACCAAGGAGGAAATGGCTGAAGCTGATAAACTTGTTTCGGTCAATTTAAAACAAGCCATTGAAATGGCACGCCGTAATATTTGGAAATTCCACTCCGAACAACAACGCGATTACCCCGAAATTCAAACTTCGCCAGGTGTATATTGCTGGCAAAAAGCAATTGCCATCCAAAAGGTTGGATTGTATGTTCCGGGTGGCACTGCTCCTTTATTTTCCACCGTTTTAATGTTGGGAATTCCGGCACAAATAGCAGAATGTAAAGAAGTTATACTCTGCACACCTCCCAACAAGGAAGGTAAAATTCATCCTGCAGTTTTGTATGCCGCCAAAGTAGCGGGCATACATCGCATTTTCAAAATTGGTGGCACACAGGCCATTGCAGCTTTGGCTTATGGTACTGAAACTGTTCCGAAAGTTTATAAAATATTTGGCCCTGGTAATCAATATGTGACTGCTGCCAAGCAATTGGTTTCGTTACGTGATGTGGCCATCGACATGCCGGCTGGACCATCGGAAGTAGAAATTATTGCCGATGATTCTGCAAACCCAATTTTTCTGGCTGCCGATTTGCTCTCTCAAGCTGAGCATGGTGTTGATAGTCAGTCAATTTTGATTACCGTAAGCGAAAAATTGGTTGAACCAGTTTTAGAACAAATAGAATTGCAACTGGAACAACTTCCACGCAAAGAATTTGCACGCAAAGCATTGGAAAACAGCAAAATAATTGTGGTGAAAACTTTGGATGAAGCTGTGGCCATGACCAACGAATATGCACCAGAACACTTGATTATTTGCACACGGTATTATTTGGGTGTTGCAGCAAATATTGTCAATGCTGGCTCGGTATTCTTGGGAAACTATACACCCGAAAGTGCTGGTGACTATGCCTCTGGAACAAATCACACCTTACCAACCAACGGACATGCAAAAGCATATAGCGGCGTAAATTTGGATAGTTTTATTCGCAAAGTTACTTTCCAGCAAATAACTGAAGTAGGTCTTACCAACTTGAGTAATGCCATAATTCTTATGGCTGAAAATGAAGAACTTGTTGCGCACAGTAATGCCGTGAAAGTAAGGATAAACCAGGAAAAAGAAGTGGTAGAGACTTATAGTAGCCACAGAAGATAAATTGGTATCAACTTGTAACTTTATAAGAAAACATTTGACTTTGGTCCTTTGACATTAGACATTAGACATTTTAAAATGAACATACAAAAATTATTACGAGATAATATTCGCCAATTACAGCCTTATTCTTGCGCTCGTGACGAGTTCAAGGGCGAAGCTTCTGTGTATTTGGATGCCAACGAAAACCCATATAATTCGCCCTATAATCGATATCCAGACCCTTTGCAATGGGAAGTGAAGGAGCAAATTGCATTAGTGAAGGGCGTTCCTGCTGAGAATATCTTTTTGGGTAATGGCAGCGATGAGCCTATTGATTTGCTCTATCGTGCTTTTTGCGAACCACGCATTGATAATGTGGTGGCCATTGAACCCACTTACGGCATGTATAAAGTGAGTGCAGGCATAAATGATGTGGAATATCGCAAAGTTCTTTTGGATGAGAACTTCCAATTTTCTGCCGATAAATTATTGGATGCTAGCAATTTATATACTAAAATAATTTGGCTCTGTTCACCCAATAATCCGACAGGAAATAGTTTAAATCGTGATGAAATTATCAAACTTCTAACTGAATTTGAAGGAATAGTTGTTTTGGATGAAGCATATATTGATTTTGCGAGTGAGGCAAGCTTTGCAATAAAATTGATGGATTATCCAAATTTAGTGATTCTGCAAACTTTCTCAAAAGCGTGGGGAAATGCCGCCATCCGTTTGGGAATGGCTTTTGCTTCTACTGAAATTATTGCAGTGCTGAATAAAATAAAATATCCTTACAACATCAATATTCTCACACAAAAACACGCTCTGTTGTCATTGAAAAATGCAAAACAAGTAAAAAAATGGGTAGATATATTGTTGGAAGAAAGGGCAAATTTAATCAACAAACTTGAGCAACTTCCTTTGGTTCAACACATTTATCCTACCGATGCCAATTTTGTGTTGGTGAAAGTTGCTGATGCCAACGGTATTTATAAAAGCCTTGTGAACAAAGGTATTATTGTTCGGAATCGGAATTCTGTTTCTCTATGTAACGGCTGTTTGCGTATTACGGTGGGAACACCCGAAGAAAATAAGATTTTGTTAGATGAACTAAAGCAATATTAATTCTAAATCAAATTGAAATTTTTGCTGTAAAAAACAAATTTCCTTTGTAAATTTAAAAAGTCTAAAACAAACAAAACTACTATAAACGTCTTAATATCAATTGCATATTAAACACATAGTTTTAAAAACATAAAATTAAACACGTATGAATATATCGTATAATTGGCTGAAACAGTACATTAACATAGACATCACCCCTGATGCATTATCAAAAGCACTTACTTCTATTGGCTTAGAAGTAGGTGGAGTTGAAAAAGTTCAAACCATCAAAGGTGGTTTAGAAGGATTGGTCATTGGTGAGGTTTTGACTTGTATTATTCATGAAAATTCGGACCATTTACATGTTTGTACTGTGAATGTGGGTGCAGATGAGCCGTTACAGATAGTTTGTGGTGCACCCAATGTGGCTGCTGGACAAAAAGTGATAGTTGCAACTGTAGGCACAAAATTATATTCGGGCGATGAAAGTTTCAGCATTAAACGGTCGAAAATACGTGGTGTAGAATCACTTGGGATGATTTGTGCCGAGGATGAAATTGGCATTGGAACAAGTCATGATGGTATAATTATTTTGCCTGCCGATACTCAAATTGGTATGTTGGCAAAAGATTATTACGGAATAAAAGACGATACATTGCTGGAGGTTGACATTACACCAAATCGTGTAGATGCAGCTTCTCATTTTGGTGTGGCACGCGATGTGGCTGCATTTTTTGCACTAAAAGACAAATCGGTAAAGCTGATTAAACCTTCTGTGGATGCTTTTGCGGTTCAAAATACAAATTTGAGCATTCCTGTAACAGTTGAAAATACTGATGCTTGTCCGCGCTATTCTGCCGTTACTATTTCGGGTGTAAAAGTGACCGAATCGCCAGAATGGTTGAAAAATAACTTGCTAGTCATTGGGCTTCGTCCTATCAATAAC
Organism: Paludibacter sp.; assembly: GCA_037142715.1. Classification (GTDB taxonomy): domain Bacteria; phylum Bacteroidota; class Bacteroidia; order Bacteroidales; family Paludibacteraceae; genus Paludibacter. The sequence goes on from JBAXAD010000027.1 coordinate 23,374, forward strand.
ATTGTGGATATCACCAACTTTGTTTTGCACGAAATGGGACAACCGTTGCATGCTTTTGATGCTGATAAGATAGAAGGTGGCGAAGTTCGTGTAAAGAATTTGCCCGAAGGAACGCCATTTACAACATTAGATGGTGTGAAACGCAAACTCAATTCAGCGGATTTGATGATTTGCAGTGCCGAAGAACCAATGTGTATTGGTGGTGTATTTGGTGGTGCAGAATCTGGTGTGACCGAAAGTACGCAAAATGTATTTTTGGAAAGTGCTTATTTTAATCCTGTTACGATAAGAAAAACGGCACGTCGTCACGTGTTGAACACAGATGCTTCCTTCCGTTTTGAACGTGGTTGCGACCCAACAAACACCATTTACGTGTTGAAACGTTGCGCGTTATTGATTCAAGAAGTGGCTGGAGGACAAATTTCAAGCGAGATTGTGGATATTTATCCTGAGGAAGTGAAACCGTTTGTGGTGGAACTTTCATTGGAAAAAGTAAATTCTCTGATTGGAAAAGAAATTGGCAAGGAAAATATAGAAACCATTTTGGGAGCTCTTGAAATGGAAATTATTAACCGAACAGAACAAGGTTACATTCTGCATGTACCTGCATACCGTGTGGATGTACAACGCGATGTGGATGTGATTGAAGATATTTTGAGAATTTATGGTTATAACAATGTGGAGATTGGCGAAAAACTGAAATCGAATTTGAGTTTCAGCGAAAAACCGGATAGTTACAAATTGCAAAACCTAATTGCTGAACAATTAACAGCACAAGGCTTTAACGAAGTGCTGAATAACTCGCTCACAAAAGGAGCTTATTATAATGATTTGACTTCATTCCCAGCAGAAAAAAGTGTAAAAATCATCAATTCACTTAGCTCTGATTTGAGCGTAATGCGTCAGACTTTGCTTTTTGGAGGATTAGAAAATATTGCACGAAACGTAAACCGTCGCAATGCCGACCTTAAATTCTACGAATTCGGGAATTGTTATTACTATAACGTTGACGATAAAAAAGAAGATGATGCTAAAGCTGCTTACTCAGAAGATAATCATTTGGGATTGTGGCTAACGGGCAATAAAAGAGCGCAATCGTGGACTGCTGCCGATGAGAAATCGAGCGTATATGAATTGAAAGCATACATTGAAAATATCTTCAGACGACTAGGATTAAATTTGCGCAAATTGGTGATTGGCGATTATGTAGATGATTTATTGAGCGAAGCATTGTCAGTTTACACTGCAAGTGGCAAAAAATTAGCCGTTTACGGAATTGTACATCCTAATATGCGCAAAATGATTGATATTGATGCAGATGTTTATTATGCCGACTTAAACTGGACTTTAATAATCAGCGAACTAAGCAACAAGAATGTGCGTTATACTGAAATATCGAAATATCCTGAAGTGAAGCGTGATTTGGCATTATTGATTGATAAAAATGTGACTTATGCCGAGATTGAGAAAATTGCGTTTGAAACAGAGCGGAAATTATTGAAAAAAGTTAATCTTTTTGATGTGTATGAAGGCAAGAATTTGGAGGCTGGAAAGAAATCTTACGCAGTAAGTTTCTTATTACAAGACGATACTAAAACCCTTACTGACAGTCAGATTGATGGAATAATGAAAAAGCTACAACTCAACTTCGAAACAAAACTTGGAGCAAAATTAAGATAGATTATAGCTAGTAGATTGTAGTTGGTAGACAGTATAAGAAGTAGGTAGACAGTAATTAGTAGTAAGAAGTAGTAAGTTATAACATTCTATTTTTATCAATTACTGTTTAACAACTACAATCAACTATCTACTGTCTACTAACTACTAACTACCTACTACCTACTAATCCTCAAACCTTTATAAAAAAATGGATAACCATAAACTTTCATTCAACGGACAAATTTTACATACGCCTTACCCAAACTCTGATGCCTACAATTCATTGAGCATGCCTGTGTACCTCACGGCAGCTTATGAGTTTGATACCGCTGAAGAAATGGAGGCGGCTTTTATTGGTAAATCGTCCAATCACACCTATTCTCGTATCACTAACCCAACGGTGCAGTATTTCGAAAATAGGGTGCAGAATATCACTGGTGCACTGAGTGTTACGGCGCTCAACTCTGGAATGGCTGCCATCAGTAATGCCATTATCACCTTGGCACAAACTGGTAGCAATATTGTAACTTCACGCCATTTGTTTGGTAATACCTATTCGTTATTTTCAAACACTTTAGCAGCATTTGGTATAGAAACTAGATTTTGTGATTTAACGAATCCTTATGAAGTGGAAGCGCATATCGATGCAAATACTTGTGCTATTTTTCTGGAAATTATTACCAATCCACAAATGGAAGTCGCTGATTTAAAAGCACTTTCTGTGATTGCAAAACAAACCGGTGTACCTTTGGTGGCAGATACAACCATTATTCCGTTCTGTGCTTTTAAGGCTAAAGATTGGGGTATCAAC
>JBAXAD010000028.1:0-25069 GCA_037142715.1 Paludibacter sp.
TTATTATTTAAGTCTATTCTATTGTTTATAAACACAATAAATAGTTTAGGACTGTTTTTGAAATCAACTTACATGTATGAAAGAATATTGTGCATATTAATACGACAAATAATTTATTTGACAACGTAATTGTGCAATAAAAAATAACGAATTCGATAATTTATATTAAATAAAACGCCAAAACATCTATTGGTATACCAGCGATAATGCGAGTATAAGAAAAAAAACAAAACAATTTCATTGTAATTATCGAATGAAAAGAGCCAACTAAAAAAAGCATTAAGCTTAATTAGTTGGCTCGATTATGTGTTTTAAAAAACACATTCTATTCCAAATCAATTATAATGAATTTGCAAAAACGGTATTTTAAATAGTCTTTGTAACTCTCTCAGTTGTAACCATATAATAACGTGCAAAATTTTCATCCTTCATATATTCAATCAACTCCTTTTGCCACTCTTTTGCTTCTTCCGACAAAGATACCAACTTTTTATTATTGTCAAGATGTTCAGCATCTATTTTCTGAAATTTGGCCATGTCATGAAATTCATCCAACCATTTTTCATATTTAACCATAAATTTTGTTTGTTCTGGAGTCAATTTGAATTTTTCCTTTTTATCGGTAATTAACTCAGAAACTTGTGAAATGCCAGTGGCTGAAAGTGTTATACCTCCAACAATTAGGCCAAGCTTACCCAAAAATTCACGACGATTTGATTCGTATCCGTCCATAGTACTTTATTGTTATTAATGATTTATTAGAATAAAACGATCATCCTTTTTGATAAATCCACAAGGTTTTAAAATAGGAAACCTATAAATAAAAACCAATGGCGTTTTAAATATTGCGCAATTGCAAATAATATAATAAGATTTCAAGAAAAAAGTTCATTCCCGACATGTTTTTTTTCTCTCTTCACCTTTCATCCGTAAACTTTGAAATTCTAATACATTACAAATATATCCATTTATCGCTAATTTTAAAATTATCTCAACATTATGAAATGTGTAATTTACTTATGTCCAATATACTTGTACCTTGCTTCTACCCTTCACCTATAAAAGATAATAATAAGGTGATAATATGGAGATAATATGGAGATAACATGAAATTAAATAATATCATGTTATATCCATATATGATCTATTATTGTAACAATTATATTCGATTTATATGTGAAGGGTAGAAGTAAGGTACGCATTAGTTAGCTATTGATTATTGAGTTCCACGTAATTGTTTTGTTATCAAATTGCTCCAACACATTAAATAGTTTGATTAAAGTAGCTGTTTCTTTTCAAGTATTATAATTGCCATTTATGAATGTATAAATACCTGTATTTCAACGAACTTGATATATTCAATGCGTATATCAAGTGAATAAAAATACAATATAACAAACATTAAAATAACTATAAATTAAATTGAAGTATGCTAACCTCACAAACTTATTATTATTTTTACGCTTTTATCTCTATATCCGAATGAAAAATAGGATATGAAATTGTACTTGTAAAATGCGAATCATATTAAAAATGATATAGCTTTAAAGCACTTATTTATTGCTATTTTAATTCGCTATCATTCTTTCAAAATATAAAATGAAGCCGACACAAAATCTTCGGCATAACAATAAAAAAATCTCAAATATTATTTATTTAAAAATTCCAAAATGAAGAAAACATTACTATTTACCGCAATGATTGTGCTGGGAGTTACTTTGGTACCTGCTCAATCTATTAACCACGCTTCCAATAAGGGGAATGCATCACATGCCAAAGTTGTAGAAACGCCTCTAAGCCAGGCTTCTAAATCGTTAGTGATTAATCCCACTAAAATCTATAGAAGCAATATTGCTTTGGTTGAAAAAAATGTGCATTCAAAAAAAATGAGTACATTACAGAAAGTGAATCCAAAACATGTAAATCGTATTAATAGTTTTAGAACAAACACTCCTTTATTGAGGATGAAAGCCAGCAAAGATACGACCATTCACGAAGGTTTTGAAAGCTACGATGGTGTTGCTAAAAACTGGATACCAAGCACTTGGACCAGATTAAATAAAACAACGACTACTTATGTAACTGGCGATTCTATTAATCCAACTTGGTCTGTAAATCCAGCCAATGGCTACACATCACCTGCAGTAGGAAAAAGTATGGCGTGGGTTGATTGGGACAGCAAAAGCTCTAGACCACAAGATGTATGGTTGGTTTCACCCGCATTTACTCCTGTAACTGGAGATATTGTGAGCTTCGATTTCTTTTACAACCCGTATTGGATGTACATAGATTATGCAGCATCAACAGCTACTACAGATGTGTTCAATTATACAAAACCTACGGCCACAATGCAACTGTATGTAAGTACTGATAATGGTGCTAACTGGACAAAACTTTGGGACGCAATTGACGATGCCAAGCAATTTAATGATTCGACTATTGCTAATTGGGCAAATAGTACTGGTTCGTGGAATACTATCTTGAAAGGGATGGAAGCATATACTGGTAAATCAATAAAAATCGCCTTCCGCTATGTAGGTTCAGATGGTGACTCAATGGGTATAGATGAAGTATCAGTGCGTCAATTGGCACCAAGTGCATTGTATGGCCGTCCGCAAGGGTATTTCTATGCAGGATTTACACCAGATTATATGAATTCGGTTGCTGATTATATGTTTGGACCAGCCTATGAGTCTACAACTTGGAACAATTATTCAAATTTAGAGTCAAAATCGTTTTTATGGACATTTGCAGACCCTTTAAATTCTGCTGCAACTATAACTTCTACAGAAATACATCCTCAAATAACTTATCCTTTTGGAGAATTTAAAGTCCCAACTTTGAAAGCTACTGCTGGTACGCATGATTCTATTTACACTTGGGGTGCTGCCAACAAAGCTTTTATCGCTAATGGTGGTTCAACCAATGGATTAGGCGCAGGAAATTATGATCTTAATCAAAGCATTTATGATTTCCCTGTACAAGGTTTGCCGAATAATTATTATTTTGGAGCTTGCGCTGACGGGTCTGTGGATGCCATTGCCAACTATTATGAAAAACCGGTTCATAAATATCTTTTAGACAGCTTGTGGATTAATTTAGGTGCATTTTCTGCTCCTGCTGGGACTGAATTTAAAGTAATTATTCATAGAGTTGTAGATGGCTATTTAACCGATACCATTGCTACCGCTACCTGTACCACTGCAGATGTTGCTACAATACAAGCTGGTTACTACACGATGCTTTTTAAAGGTTTTAAAAGTATAGATCCCATTACAGGACTGGAAATTTCAAACGACTTCTTAGAAATTAACGATGGAATGTTGGTGGAATTAACTGGGTTCAATAAACCTGGAATTATTTTAGGGGCTTTCGCTCAAGGTTATGATAGCCCAACTGGCGATACAAATGCTTATGTTTATCTCAATTCAAAAAACACAGATGGCACAACCAGTAGAAACATGTACAGCGCTCCCGAATACATTGGAGCTTATACTTCTTTACTATTCAATTTAGCTGCAACATATTCATTTATAAATACGGATGAAAAAACCTTTGTTGCCCCAATTACAGGTGGAAATAAAACCTTTAAAGTGACAACCTATTTTTCACCAAGCGATTGGTGGTCGGATGTAAAATTGCCGTCTTGGTTGAAAATGGATACTACCTTCAATGATATGACATGGGCTACTACAATCACTTTAAAAGCCGAAGCACTTCCTGTTGGTACGCTAGGGCGTGGAGCGGTAGTAACTATTTCAACCTATGGAGCAGACTTGAGTATCAACGTCACCCAAGGAGCATATACAGGCCTTAAAGCTACTAATGCATTGGATACAAAGGTTGTAAATACTGGTAATTCATTCGAACTTAGCTACACAGCTGATTTCAAATCTGTAGCCATCTACAATGTATCTGGACTGGTACTTCGCAATTTAGAATTGCCAGCCACAGGGAAAATGAATATTTCAAGCAATGAATTTAAAAAAGGGATTTATATTTTTAAATTTATGGGTAAAACAATTGAAACGACTAAAGTGATAAGATAATCAGTTCAAATAATCTATCTTTTCAATTATAAAAAGAGCTGTTCTAATGCAAATTAGACAGCTCTTTTTTTTCATTTCTGCTAATGATTTGAAGAAAAAAGTAAATTGATATTTTGCAGATTTCAAAAAACGTGTGCATAGCTTGCTTAGAGAATTGAACTTTACAATCAAACTAGAAACTGGGTAAAAATATGAGGAAAATACACATATTTATGAATAAAAAATTCATATTATTTGATAGTTGTTTGCTCAAATTCAAGAAAACTGACACAAAACTGCCCAAATAATTTACTTTATGTACTTCAAAATCGCAATTAAACATCAATTGAGCATTCCCAAAAAGTTAAATATCGTAATGTCTAAAAAAACTTTCAAACTGTAGTTTTTTGTTTAGCCGTATTACATTACAATTAAATTTCGTATTCCACAAATCACTTTATCTTTTGATTTTCAGTATATTGCTTGTTAATTGTCTCATTTCATGTTGTTACAAAACGTTATGTAGTGTTTGAAAAACTAACCTCATTACTACATATTGATAGAAATATTATGCAGAAATATTCAATCTGTTATCAAAAAGACTTGTTTTTTAATTTCTAATACTCTATTTTTGCAAACTGATTTTCTGATGATACCGGAAAAAATCGCAAAACTAAGATGATTAATAAACAAAATTGTTAAATTTATGAGAAAACTAACGTTCTTATTGACATGCCTATTTTTGGTAGGTGTAGGTTTGGTTCATGCTCAATCAAAATCCATTTCGGGGAAAGTACTCTCGGCGGAAGATGGGCAACCAATTATTGGTGCTACTGTGAAAGTTAAAGGTGCTACTTTAGGTACTATTACAAACACAGATGGCGATTTTAAAATCAGTTTGCAGGGAACTGCAAAAAATCTATTGATTTCGTACGTTGGTATGAAACAACTAGATGTTGAGGCAAAAAACAACATGGTGGTAAAACTGCAAGTTGATGAATCATTGATGATTGATGAAGTTGTAGTAACTGCAATGGGTATTTCCAGAGAAAAGAAATCACTTGGCTATTCAACGCAAGAAGTATCTGGAGATAATTTATCAACAGTAAAATCTGAAAACTTTGTAAACTCACTTTCAGGTAAAGTTTCTGGAGTACAAGTGAAAAGAAACACCAACATGGGTGGTTCCACAAACATTGTGATGCGTGGTAGTAAATCATTACTCGGTAATAACCAAGTATTATTTGTAGTTGATGGTGTACCAATTAGCAATGCAAACTTCAACTTGGCAAATCAAAATACTGCTACTGTGGCCTATGATTACGGAAATGCTGCTTCTGACATCAATCCTGAAGATATTGCATCAGTGAATGTATTGAAAGGTGCAGCTGCTACTGCACTTTATGGGTCACGTGCTTCCAACGGAGTTATTATGATAACTACTAAAAAAGGAACCGGTACAAAAACTAGAGGAATTGGAGTAACTGTAAGTAGTGGAGTAACCATGGGCTTTATTGATAAAAGTACTTTCCCAACTTATCAAAATAAATATGGTGCTGGATACGGAGCTTATTATGGCCCGAATTCAAATGCTTTTTTTAACTCAAGTGATATTAATGGAGATGGATTAAGTGACATTACTGGTAAGACAACAGATTATGACATTGTTCCGACTACTGAAGATGCTTCTTTTGGTGGTGCATTTGATCCCAACAAATTGGTTTATCAATGGAATTCATTGTATCCAAGTTTGCCTAATTACAAAAAAGCAACACCTTGGGTGGCAGCAGCAAATGGACCTATTACATTTTTTGAAAATCCTTTAACATACAATACTTCGGTATCGATTGACAATTCAAATGATAAAGGATCTTACCATTTATCATATAGCAATATGAAACAAAAAGGGTTGATGCCAAACAGTGATTTGACAAAAAATTCATTTGGAGTGAATGGTGTTTGGAAAGTAACTGATAGATTAACTGCATCTGCTTCAGGAAATTTCACAAGACAATCTGCATTGGGTAGAAATTCAACAGGTTATAACGACAACATCTTATCATCAATGCGTCAATGGATGGAAACAAACGTTGATTATTTAGAGCAAAAAGATGCTTATATGAATACTGGGACTAATGCAACTTGGAATCCAGCACTTACTTCTATAACGGACCTAAAACCTATATATTGGGATAATCCTTATTGGACTCGTTATCAAAATTATGAGACTGACGCAAGAAATCGTTATATTGGGAATATGTCCTTGGATTATAAAATTGCAGATTGGGTAAGTGTTATGGGTCGGGTATCACTTGACGGCTATAACCAATTGATGGAAGAAAGAAGAGCTGTTGGTAGCGTACCAGCCACTTTTGGACTTGATAGAACAGATCAAGAATCAGGTTATTACAGAAAAGACATAAATTATAATGAGTTTAATTATGATTTAATGGCTAATTTCAAAAAGGATATTACAGAAGATTTGAATTTTACTGGAGTATTAGGGCTTAATGTAAGACGTACTTATTATAATAGTATTGCTGCATCAACAAATGGTGGTTTAGTAAGTCCGGGAATCTACTCGTTGCAAAATAGTGCGGGACCACTTCCTTTTCCAATAGAAGCTGCTGAAAAAGTGGGTGTAGATGGTGTATATGCTAGTGCTTCGTTTGGATATAAAAACAAAGTTTTTTTAGATGCAACCATACGTCAAGATCATTCTTCAACATTACCTGTAGAAAACAGCACCTATAAATATCCTTCAATTGCAGCCAGTTACCTTTTCAAAGAATTAGTAAACCAAGACTGGTTTGATTTTGGAAAAGCTCGTTTGAGTTATGCTCAAGTTGGTGCTAGTGCTGGATTTGATCAGTTAAAGGATGTTTATACAGTGGTTACTCCATTCAATACTCCATTGTATGCAGTATCAAGTTATAAGAAAAACGAAAACTTAAAACCTGAAAACACTGCAAGTATTGAAGGTGGTCTTGAAATGTACTTCTTGAAACATAGAGTTGGGCTAGATTTAGCTGCTTATAAAACGAATACAACCAATCAGATTCTTCCTTTGAAATTATCTCAAACTACAGGTTACAATCAAATGTACATCAATGCTGGTGAAATTGAAAATAAAGGAGTTGAACTATCTTTGATGTTAACTCCAATACAAACAAAAGATTTCAAATGGGATTTAAAAATCAACTGGTCTAAAAATGCTAACAAAGTTGTTTCTTTATTCCCAGGTGTTGATAACTTACAACTTGGAGCATACCAAGGTAATGTAACATTAAATGCTCAAGTAGGACAACCCTACGGTGTTTTATTAGGTACTGATTATACATATACTGCTGATGGCCAAAAAATTCTTAGTGCTACAACAGGAAAACCAGTAAAAACTGCAACTGCTGATAAGGTAATTGGTAATGTAACCCCAGATTGGAATGGCGGTATTCAAAGTACCATGACTTATAAAAACTGGTCATTTAGTTTTTTAATTGACATGCAACATGGTGGTGATGTATTCTCTTTGGATATGTATTATGGTTTATCAAGTGGATTGTATGCGGAAACTGTTTATGATAATGATTTAGGAAATCCAGTAAGAAATCCAATCGTTTATAATAATCCAAAAGCTGCGACAACAACACTTAAGATTGCTTCTGGATATGCACCAACATCTGGTGGTTATATTAACGAAGGTGTAAATGTAAGTTCCACAGGCGTTATCACACCTAATGTAACTCGAGTTAATACCACAACTTATGCAGGTCTTGGTTATGGATCTGAACCAAATAAAGCTTTCATTTACGATGCTGGATATATTAAGTTAAGAGAGATTTCTTTATCTTATTCACTTCCAACTAGGTTATTGAAAGGTGCATTTATTCAAGGATTGACTCTTACTGCAACTGCGTCAAATCCATGGATTATTAGCAAAGGATTACCTTATGCTGATCCTGAATCAGGCTTAGGATCTGGAAACGTACAAGGTTACTCTATTGGTTCTTTACCTTCAACAAGAGATTTCGGCTTCAACGTTAAATTAAATTTTTAAACATACAACAATGAAAAAAATAATTTTTATTATATCCTCTTTTGTTGTATTTGCTTCATGTGGAAACCTTGAAGAGTTAAATACAAATACAAAAGACTTTGCGGTGGTCAAAGGTGAGTCTCTTTTCTCAAATGGTCAAAAAAATCTTGTTGATCAAATGGTGGGAGCCAATGTAAATGAAAACATCTTTCGTTTCTTTACTCAACAATGGACAGAAACGACTTATCTAGATGAAGTTAATTATGATATTGTAACAAGAACGATTCCAGGAAATCATTGGAATTATCTTTATCGTACAGTTTTGAAAAATTTGGATGAAGCTACCAAAGTGTTGACAGCTGATCCACTTGGAATTGGTGAAACTGACAAAATTAGAAAAAACAAACTGGCAACGGTTGAAATCACTAAAGTTTATACTTGGAGTGTTCTAGTTCAGTCATTTGGTAACGTTCCATATAAAGAAGCCCTTGATATTACTAAGCCAGTACCTGTTTACGATGATGCAGCTACAATCTACAAAGATCTTATTGCTCGTTTAAATGTGGCAATAGCTAATTTGGATGTAACAGTGGATGGTATGGGTAATTATGATAATATATATCATGGCGATGTTGCAAAAACCAAACTATTTGCAAATTCTTTAAAATTGCGAATGGGTTTAGTATTGGCTGATGCCGATGCTGCTTTAGCAAAAACGACGGTTGAAAGTGCTGTAACATCAGGCGTAATTTCAAGCAATGCAGATAATGCTGCAATGGCGTATATGGCTGATCAACCAAATACAAATCCTCTTTACGTTGATTTAGTTGCTAGTGGAAGACATGATTTTATTCCTGCAAATACCCTTGTTGATGCTATGAATACATTAAGCGACCCAAGACGTCAATTTTATATGACAACTTTGGGTGGAGTTTATGTAGGTGGTGTTTATGGTTTTAGTAACACATTTGCTTCCTATTCTCATATTGCTGATCCAATTCAAGAAGCTAAATTTGAAGGTACTATTTTTGATGCTGCAGAAACTGAATTTTTGTTGGCTGAAGCTGCAGAAAGAGGATTTTCAGTTGGAGGAACTGCACAATCACATTATAATGCAGGTATCAAAGCTTCAATACTGTATTGGGGTGGTGTGCAAGCAGATGTTGATGCTTATTTAGCAACTGCAAAAGTGGATTATACTAATGCGGCCTCTGGTGCAAATTGGAAAGAAAAAATTGGTACACAAGCATGGATTGCGCTTTATAATAGAGGTTGGGAATCTTGGCAAGAATGGGTAAGACTTGACTACCCAATACTTGTTGCTCCATCTACTGCTAAATCTGCTATTCCATTAAGATTGATTTATCCAATCAGTGAACAAACTTTGAATGGTGATGCTTATAAAGCTGCTGCTGCTGCAATTGGTGGTGACCTTGTAACAACTAAGTTATTCTTTGATAAACATTAATTAGAAAAACATTATACTAAAAAGGCTGTTCAAATTTAATTTGTACAGCCTTTTTTATTAGTATAATGAGCAATGAAAAGAATACTTACTGGTTAATTGGACTATTGGGAAGCCAGGAATTGCCAGCCATTTAACTCAAATGCGGTTTTTAAAAAATCCTTGGTTAATAAGACGAGTGCATTTATTGACAAAGATAATTTATAAATCATTTTCAATACGAATAGTATCATAAAGTACATTACAATTCGCATTTAGTGCATTTTATATCCATTCAACTAATAGTATATTTGCAGTACTTTTCAAACAAAATAATAAAACAATATTTATTTGAAACTAATGAAAAAAGATCCAATAAGATGACGAGGTTCAAAAGACTTTTTTGCTGATATTCAGTTATTATATTAGCAAAAATAGCAGTATTAGTATTAGTTTTTCTTGAATAAATATGCTATTTTTGTAACCCGATTTTTTAATAAGAAATGAAATCTTGATGTATTGAAATTAAAATTAACAAGAATCACCTCCAAATCGTATCGAATATACGTTTATTTATATAGTAGTTAGACATTTATGAAAAGAACTCTCTTTATACTCTCCTTCCTGATTCTATTTTTGGGAATTACCAACGCACAAACAACAAAGATTACAGGTACAGTGGTTGATGAAACTGGTGAGACCATTATTGGTGCTACCATTGTGGTTAAAGGCAATGCGAAGGTTGGAACTACAACCAATATTGATGGAAAATTCAGTATGAATCTACCTGAAGCATCCAAAAAACTTATCGTTACCTATCTTGGCATGAAAGCCCAAGAAGTGGATGTAAAGCCCGTGATGAAAATAAAGTTATTTTCGGACGCCAAGCAGTTGAATGAGGTGGTAGTAACTGGTATGGTGAAGATAGACAAGCGATTGTTTACTGGAGCAACCACTAAGATAGATGCAGAAAAAACCAAATTGGATGGAGTGCCAGATATAAGCCGTGCACTGGAAGGACGTGCTGCCGGGGTTTCAGTACAAAATGTGTCTGGAACATTTGGTACCGCCCCCAAAATTCGAGTTCGTGGCGCTACTTCCATTTACGGGAATTCAAAGCCGTTGTGGGTGGTTGATGGTGTGGTGATGGAAGATGCTGTAGATGTGCCTGTAGACCAACTATCTTCAGGTGATGCCGTAACACTCATCTCTTCAGCCATTGCGGGATTGAATGCTGATGATATTGAGAGTTTTCAGATATTGAAGGATGGTTCGGCAACATCCATTTATGGTGCTCGTGCCATGGCGGGTGTGGTAGTTGTTTCAACAAAAAAAGGTCAGGCTGGGGTGAGTAAGATTAATTATACATCGGAACTTTCAATGCGTTTAAAACCTAGCTATAATAACTTCAACATTTCCAATTCTCAAGAACAAATGGGAATTTATAAAGAGATGGAACAAAAAGGCTGGTTGGAGTTTGCCAATATTGCCAACGGCTCCAGCTCTGGAGTTTATGGAAGAATGTACCAACTAATTGACCAATACAACCAATCGAATGGCGCTTATGGATTAGCCTTTACTCCATCTGCCATGAATGGATATTTGCAAGAGGCCGAATTTAGGAATACAGATTGGTTTGATTTACTCTTTAAAAATTCCGTAACTCAAAATCATGCTTTTAGTATCAGTAGCGGAACGGAGAAGGCAAGGTTTTATGCTTCACTTTCGGCAATGAATGATCCAGGATGGACGGCATCTAGCTCAGTGCAGCGCTATACAGCCAATGCCAATGCTTCTTTTAACCTCTCGAAAAACGTTACTCTAAATTTACTGACCAACGATTCGTATCGGAAGCAAAAAGCACCAGGAACTTTAAGTCAGGAAACTGATGTGGTGAATGGAAAAATTAAACGTAGTTTCGACATAAATCCTTATAGTTACGCATTGAATACATCACGAACGCTTGATGCAACCCAGTATTACAAACGCAATTATTCTGCATTTAATATTTTCAATGAGTTGGAAAATAACTATATCGACCTGAATATTAGTGACATGAAGTTTCAAGGTGATATTAATTGGAAAGTGTTGCCAGGATTAGAATTATCTGGTTTGGCTGCTATTCGCTATCAAAACTCGGCACAAGACCATTTTATTAAAGATAAATCCAATCAGGCTTTGGCATATAGGGCTGGAATTACCCCCGAAGATGCTTTGGTGCGGGATGTAAACAGGTATCTCTATACCAATCCGGATGATCCAAATGCGCTACCAGAAACCATACTTCCAAAAGGGGGCATTTATTTCAGGAATGATTTTAGCATGTTGCAAGTCGACTTTCGCGGTACTGCATCTTACAATCAGTCTTTTGGAGAGGACCAGCAACATATTTTGAGTTTATTTGCTGGAGTAGAGTCAAATTCGACAGATAGGAATCAAGTTAATTTTCAAGGTTGGGGTTTACTGTATGATAACGGTGGAATTCCATTTACCGATTACCTGCTTTTTAAACAAAAGAAAGAGGAGAATTCACCTTATTATGGCAATGCTTGGACTTATTCGCGAAGTTTAGCAGGTTTTGCTTCGGGAACTTACTCATATAAAGGCAAATACATTCTCAATCTCACTGGTCGATATGAAGGTACTAATAAGTTGGGTAAGTCAACTCAATCCAGATGGTTGCCCACTTGGAATGTTTCGACTGCATGGAACTTGCATGAGGAAGATTTTTTCAAGAATTTACAACCGACATTATCACATTTCACGTTAAAAACATCCTATAGTTTAACTGCCGACCGTGGCCCTGCCAACGTAACAAATGCAGAGGCCATTTATCGCTCCACTACTCCTTGGCGTCCACTTTCGAGTGTTTCCGAAACAGGTTTGTCGTTGGAGGAAATTCAAAATAGCGAGCTTACCTACGAGAAAAAACATGAGTTTAATGTAGGTGCCGATATGGGATTTCTGAAAAATAGATTGAATGTTTCGGTAGATGTTTACACCCGCAACAACTACGATTTGATAGGAGTTGTTTACACGCAAGGGGCTGGTGGATTTATTTCAAAGTTTGCCAATGTGGCAAGTATGAAATCGGATGGAATTGAACTTACGGTTTCAACGAAGAATTTTGATTCCAAAGATTTTAATTGGACAAGCGATTTTACATTCTCTAATGCTAAAAATGTAATAACCGAATTGGCTACTCGCTCCAATGTTATTCAGTTGGTTTCTGGTTCGGGATTTGCAATGAAAGGGTATCCAGTTCGTGCTTTATTTTCAATTCCTTTTGCTGGGTTGAACGATGAAGGACTTCCTACTTTCATTAATCAGTATGGCAAAAAAACCGTAAGCGACATCAATTTCCAAGAATTTCAGAAAATTGGATTCTTAAAATATGAAGGCCCTACCGATCCAACAATTACTGGTGGCTTTGGTAATGTATTTTCTTACAAATCATTTCGGCTAAACGTTTTCATTACCTACTCATTTGGAAACAAAGTGAGGTTAGACCCTGTATTTAGTGCCTCCTACTCAGATCTGGATGCATTGCCAAAAGAATTTAAAAACAGATGGGTGGAACCAGGCGATGAAGCCATAACCAATATTCCAACAATTGCCGCCAGACGTCAGTATTATAATGACACGCAATTGTCGGTGGCCTACAATGCCTACAATTACTCAACCGAGCGAATTGCTGATGGTGGTTTTATCCGAATGAAAGAGATTTCTCTGTCTTACGATTTTCCAGAAAAATGGATTAAAACTTTGAAAATCAATATACTTCAAATGAAATTGCAAACAACAAATTTATTTTTGCTGTATGCTGATAAAAAGTTGAACGGACAGGATCCAGAATTTATGAATAGTGGTGGGGTGGCTACTCCAATGCCTAAACAATTTACTTTTACGCTTAGAGTAGGAATTTAATCTTACGCTATCACTCTCAAAATCAAGAAAATGAAAAATAAATATACGATATTAATTAGTCTGATAATGGTGGTACTTGTTACCACATCGTGTCAAGACATACTGGATAAGACGCCCGACAATCGTGCGGAACTAAATACGCCCGAACAAATAACACAATTGCTTGTAAGTGCATATTCAACAGGCAACTATGCACTTATTGGTGAGTTGAGCAGCGACAATTTTATTGATAATAATTCACCTGACAGCAAAGGAGTGTATTACCATTTGGAGGAATTCAACAAAATTCACAACGAAATGTTTGCTTGGGATGATGTAGTTTCATCCGACGAGCAAGATTCTCCTTCATCTGTTTGGAGTGGCTGTTATTTGGCCATTGCGGTTGATAATCACGCTTTGGAAGTGATAGCCAAACTGGAAACCGAAGGACGTGCAGATGAGGTGAAAGCACAAAAAGGGGAGGCTTTATTAAGTCGTGCTTATCATCATTTTATTCTAGTGAACATTTTTGCCCAAGCATACCGAAACAGTGAATTGAGCAAGAATGACATGGGAATTCCTTATGTAACTACTCGTGAAACTACCGTTTCTGTGAATTACGAACGACCTAGCGTGGCTGAAGATTACGCAAAAATAGAAAAGGACTTAACAGATGGTATTGCATTAATTGACGACAAAAATTACGAAATTCCAAAATATCACTTTAACAAATTGGCTGCACACGCTTTTGCTGCTCGATTTTATTTGTTCAAACGCGATTACGAAAAGGTAATTGCTCATGCCAATGCTGCTATGGGAACAAATCCTGCTACCAATCTACGAAATTGGAATACTGAATATCCTACTTTTGAAGCCTTTGCTTATGGATGGATAAATGCCAGCTCGACGAATAATTTTTTATTGATGCCTACCTCCTCTTTTTTCAACAGGGTTTTTGGCACACGCTATGGTTGCAATAGAGATGCTGCCGATGGAACTATTTTTGGATCCGGACCAACAACAAGTAATTACTCTTTTGCTCCCTGCTACAATGGTCGACTGTACATTGGTGGAAGTCAGGAATATGGATTGTATTTTCCAAAATGTGGTGAGTTTTTTGAATACACCGATAAAATAGCTGGCATTGGTTATGGTCATGTTGTACGGGCAGAATTCACTGGAGAGGAAACCTTGCTTTGTCGTGCGGAAGCTTATGTTTATTTGAACCAAATAAGCAATGCAGTTGCCGATTTAAAAGTTTATGATGATTCACGAAAAATGACTGATTTCATTCAGCCAGATTTAACCGAAAATGTGATCAAAGGTTTTTACACAAGTGATAATTCATTGTATGTAAAAGCCTACAATACAACACTTATGTCGCCTGATTTTGTAGTTTCCGCCACTCAAAAACCGTTTATTGATTGTGTGCTGCACTTCCGCCGTTTAGAAACAATTTTTGATGGAATGCGCTGGTTCGACATTAAACGTTATGGCATTGAAATTACACATAATATTGGTAAGTCAAGAGTTGAGAAACTGACTTGGAATGACAAACGACGTGCGCTGCAAATACCGCAAGAGGTCATTGCGGCAGGTTTTCAGCCCAATAGATTGACAAACATTACGTCACCTTCTATTACTAAGTTAAATGTTTCATGTGTTAAAAAATAGAATTATGAAAATATATTTATTTAGATGCTTCGTTGCATTCATCATAACCATCACTATTACAGCCTGTTCTAATGACGAGTTATTTGGGCCAACCATTTTTGAGAAAACCAATGCTGTACTCGATTCTACTTCTTACACTTATAACTTCGACAGCTATTTAACGGATAATTATCTGAAGACCTATAACCTTCAATTCCGTTACAAAATGCAAGATATGGGGACTGACATGTCTTTTAATTTGGTGCCAGCCACGCTCGATAATTCAAAGAAAATAGCTGTACTGGTGAAGTATCTGTGGTTTGATGTGTACGCCAAAGTGGTAGGGCCAGATTTTTTGAAACTATATGGACCGCGAATTATTCATTTAATTGGTTCTCCAGCCTATAATCCAGCCAATGGAACCATGCTTCTAGGTCTTGCCGAAGGAGGATTGAAGGTTTCATTATTCCGCATCAATAGTATGGATCCAACAAACATTGAAATGATGAATGAGTTCTATTTCAAGACTATGCATCATGAATTTGCACATATTTTGCACCAGACAAAGAGTTACCCTAAAGATTTCAATCTCATTTCGTTTAAAAACTACGAACCTTTCAGTTGGCAAGATAGAGATGAAAAACTAGCGGCTTCACTTGGTTTTGCAAGCTCTTATGGTGGTTCGCAAACCCGAGAAGATTTTGTGGAAATAATAGCCAACTATATTGTAAAAACCGATGCACAATGGAATCAATTGATGCTTGATGCATCAAAAGGTTGGAAAGTTGAAATAACTGATGATGCAAAAGGTAATAAAATTACTACCATTGTTGAAATACCAGATGCAGATGGAGTTGATGGACATGAAGTTATATTAAGAAAACTATCCATCTGTCGTACTTGGTTGGCCGATGCATGGAATGTGGATTTGGATGCTTTGCGTGCCGAAGTACAAAAACGGCAATCAAACATCCCGCTCGACTCGTTATTGCTGGATATAGATAAAAGGAAATAATACAATATTTAGTTCAAACAGGTATAAATCAAAGATATGAGAAGTTTCTTTCAAATAATAATATCAATTACAATTCTATTTTCAACAGCGTGCAGTTTTGAGGAAGCAAATCTTTTCCCCGAATCGGCTGCGGTGCGTTTAGAAAACACAAAAACTGAATATAACAAAGTTTTGTGTAGTGCTACAAATGGCTGGGTTATGGAGTATTTTCCTACTGATACAACAAGAGGTTTTAACGTGTTAGTGAAATTTCACAGCTCAGGCGAAGTAGATATTGCCACTAAAAACGAGTTCACTAAAAACGTATTCATGAAAGACACCAGTGTTTTCGAAATGATAGCTGACAATGGTCCCGTATTGTCGTTTAATTCATACAACCCACTGTTTCACATCTTCTCTAATCCCGAAGATCCTAAAGGAACTGATTTACTTAACGGGTTGGGGATGACGGGCGACTACGAGTTTATTGTACTAAAAGTAGATACGAACGAAATAAAGTTAAAAGGCAAAAAAAGAGGAACTTATATCTATTTGAAACGCCTGCCATATGACCAATTGTGGGCTGATTATTATGCAAAAACAGATGCTATGAACACGCTGCTATTCAATAAAACCAGTAATGTGCTTAACTTTGTTTTTGATGCCGACACCTTATTGGCCTACAATGGTGCCACACATCAATTCAAAATAACTGAGAAGCCGGGCAATGTAAAACAGGACGATGAGTTTCATTCATTTATCGTAACACCCAGTGGGATAAGGTTTCACACGCCTTTTAATCATAATGAGAAACTAGCTCAAACATTTATTCTTAATGCTGACAATTCAGCGTTAATATGTTCTGAAGTACCTGAAGCAAAGCTGGTTGCATCCGATGCTACCACTAATCTAAATTCGTATTTCAATGACAATATCTATGTTTGGACTTTTGACCCAACGAAATTGAGCACAAAAGTAAAAACCAATTATGATTTGTTGGTGCAATCGCTGGTTACTAAATACAAAGCTACAGAAATAAAAGTAGCTATTAAGTATAATGCTACCCGCAAATCACACACATTGATGATTTATTTTGTTTCCAACAAGAATAAAGTAGAAGGAAATGTAGATTTTAAATTTAGCTTGCTAGGGAAAGATATCATTTCGATGTCATACTTAGGAACGGGTGACAGTAATGGTAAAAGCTTTTACACTAACGTTTCTGGCTATAAAGAAATGGTAGGTTTGATTTCAAACGGTTTTATAATTACTGCCGATGCTCCGATTAATCCACAGACTGTTAAATTCACAAACATAATGGATGCCGATAATTGGTTTACGGTTACAACTACATTGTAAGCCAACGAGATAAGTAGTATTTAGGAAATGCTGGATGAAATTATTCTAATCATTTTTTATTCAGCTTCCTTTTCTTTCCACTCAAAGAAACTAAAATTTACGCTGCCGTAATACCTGTGGTCTACAAAGTTGGGGTGTTGTTCGAAGCTGTTTTTTGCAGAATGTTCTAATACAAAAAGTCCATCCTCTTTGAGTAGTTTTTTTGAGAAAATGATATTTGGAATTTCTTGTATCTTTTCCAGCTCATAGGGAGGATCGGCAAAAATCATGTCAAATTGCGTGTGGCAACTGTTGATGAACTTAAAAACATCGGTTTTGAGTAGTGATAAATTATCGATTTTCAGTTCAGCACACACTTTACGGATAAAAGCGCAATGGCGTTCGTTTTCCTCAATGCTAATCACGCTTTTTGCATTGCGTGACACAAATTCAATGCCTATGCCACCAGTTCCGGCAAACAAGTCGAGCACTTCAATGTCCTCAAAATCAATTCGATTGTTCAAAAGATTGAACAAACCTTCTTTGGCAAAATCCGTTGTAGGGCGAGCCGTGATATTGCTTGGTGCGCTGATACGGCGACCCTTATATTTTCCACTGATAATTCTCATTTTCTTATCTTTTTTTTTCGGTACTTTTTTACGACAGTATTTTCAGGAATTGGATTTCCTTAACTCATGACTGCTAACTGATGACTGTCAACTGTTTCACGTATTTCTGCAGCAATCTTTGCAGCTCGTTATTCCCCTCGGTATTATACAATTTCACTTTGCAACTTTCAATATCGAGTGATAATTGCTCAAATATATTGAGTGTGTAATAGGTGAAATCCTCAGGAGTATTAAACGAAAAACTGTTGATTAACTGCAAATTACCACCAGTTATTACCACCACGTCCATGATTTTGGACTTCACCCAAATTTGAACACTCTCTTCATTTCTACTTTTAATTTTATCGGTCAAGAAATAGCTCAAATGATGTTCTATAATTGAATTTGGAAACAATTGATTCAAAGCTTCTTTCAGACTTATAGGAATAGTAAAAACGTTCACTGTTTCCCAGCTTGAAATATTGTTACTAATAATGCAGTCGTTTTTGTCAAGCTTGTGTTCAAAAAGGAAATAATCCGCTTCATTTTCCTTTTCAAACAGTGCGTTTGGAACGAAAATATAGCCATCCAATTCACAAATCAATCGAATATTTTGATAATCCAAAAGTCCATCCGCCTCACGTTCAATGATTTTTGCAATTTCAGCTTTTGGAGTTGAATAAATTGGAATTGACACTTTCTTGGCCGAAATAAGCGTATTTGAAATGTCAAGTACGGATAAATAAAATCCATCCAAATTAAATCGGATGGATAAGCTATATTGATTATTTTGTATGGGATTGGAAACTTCTTCCATATATTTCCTGATTATTTTTGTACAGTTTGCAAATTTAGAAAAGAAAATTCAATGCGCCATCTTTCT
Source organism: Paludibacter sp. (assembly GCA_037142715.1). Lineage (GTDB taxonomy): Bacteria > Bacteroidota > Bacteroidia > Bacteroidales > Paludibacteraceae > Paludibacter. Next base: position 18,888 of record JBAXAD010000028.1, read on the forward strand.
ACCGTTTTTTAATTGAATTATTTCTTTTCTTTCGGTTTTGGGATTTTCTATGTGATTTTTAAAGTTTTCTAATTCAGTTTTGAAAGTTCTTGAATTATGTGTCGTATCTTTGCACATAAATTCAAGAGGTACTAATACCAACTGTTTTAACTAGCAATTAACGGAATAATCAGATGACATCACTTCCAGACGAATCATTTCGGATACAATATAGCAAGTTTTTGCACTTGCATCCTTCTTTATTTAGCTATAAAGAAAGAAAAGAAATAAAAGCCATTTTCAAAAAACATTTTGGCACTTACGATGCTGTAAATGATAGCCCTGCGCATTCAATTCTGAGTAAAATAGACATTGCGAACATAGTGCTTGATGAAATTGGATTGGGCAAAGCAGCTGTTTTGAGTGTTCTTTTTCATGAATTGGTTGAAAAAAAACTATTGAGTGTTGAAGAAATTGAAAAAACTTTCAACACACAAGTGGGCACCATTATTCAAGGTTTGTTGCGGGTAGACGAACTCTATGAACGCAATGCCTCCCTCGAAACCGAAAATTTCCGCAAATTATTCCTCACTTTTGCCGAAGACATTCGGGTAATCTTGATTATTATTGCTGAACATCTGCATATTATGCGGACCTTGGGGACATATCCTGTGGAAAGCCGTCAGAAAATTGCGCGCGAAAGTTCATTTTTGTATGCGCCTTTGGCACACCGTATGGGTTTATATGCCATAAAAACAGAGTTCGAGGATTTGTCGCTAAAGTACACCAACAGAGAAATATACAAGGAAATTGCCGAGAAAATAAATGAGACCAAACGTTCGCGCGACCAATATATTTCTGAATTTATTAATCCATTAAAAGAAAAACTGAATGGTTTGGGATTTGATTTTGAGATAAAGGGACGTACCAAGTCCATTCATTCCATTTATTCGAAAATTAAAAAGCAAAACACAACTTTCGAGAATATTTACGATCTGTTTGCCATTCGAATTATTTTTGATGTTCCGCTCGACAAGGAAAAAGCGGCTTGTTGGCAGGCATATTCGATAGTTGCAGACATGTACCAACCCAATCCAAAACGCTTGCGCGACTGGCTTTCCATACCCAAAACCAATGGGTATGAAAGCTTGCATACCACGGTATTAGGCCCTGATGGGAAATGGGTTGAAGTGCAAATTCGTACCGTTCGCATGGATGAAGTTGCCGAAAAAGGTTTGGCAGCACACTGGAAATACAAGGGCATTAAGAACGAATCGGGCATGGATGAGTGGCTGAAAAACATCCGCGAAATTCTTGAAAATCCAGAACTGAATGCCATTGACTTCATGGACGAATTCAAGTTGAATTTGTACGACAAGGAAGTTTTTGTGTTCACACCCAACGGTGATTTGCACAAACTGCCAAAAGGAGCTACAGTACTTGATTTTGCTTTTTCCATCCATTCAGCTTTGGGTTGCAAATGTGTGGGTGCTAAAGTGAATGCTAAAAACATGACCATCAAGTATGTGCTCAACAATGGCGACCAAGTGGAAGTGCTCACCTCGCCCACTCAAAAACCAAATCCAGGTTGGTTGAAGGTGGTTACCACTTCCAAAGCCAAGTCCAAGATTAGGCAAGCGCTCAAGGAAGTAGAGTTCAAAGATGCTGAAATTGGACGTGAAACCATTATTCGCAGGTTCAAAAACTGGAAAATTGATTTGGAAGACGGCAAAATTTCGCGCTTGGCGAAGAAGAAAGGTTTCTCCACAGTAAGCGATTTTTATCAGGAAATTGCGCACGAAAAATTGGATATGCACGTGGTGCGCGATGCTTATTTGGATTTGGATAAACCGACTTTTATTGAGCAACCCGACAGTAGAAGCGCAGAGTCATTTTCAAAAGACATTCATGCCAACGAAACACATGGAAAAGACGATGTGTTGGTAATTGGAGAGGACTTAAAGGGAGTGGATTTCAGATTGGCAAAGTGCTGTAATCCAATCTATGGCGATGAGGTGTTTGGATTTGTGTCGGTGGTGGGCGGTATCAAAATTCACAAAGTGGACTGCCCAAATGCGCCACAAATGATAGCTCGTTTCGGTTACAGAATCGTAAAAGCCAAGTGGTCGGGAAAATCCGTGGGATCGCAATATCCTATCACACTTCATATTGTTGGGCACGATGATATTGGTATTGTAACCAACATTACGTCACTTATTTCCAAGGAGAAAAGCATTACTTTGCGGTCTATTTCGATAGATTCCAACGCTGGACTTTTTCAAGGAAATTTGACCATAATGGTGAATGACACCAAGGATTTGGAAGGCATACTGAAAAAAATAAAGTTGGTGAAAGGCGTGAAAAGCGCTTCGAGAAACTAAGAACATTGACCATTTAATCATTTACTATTTAACACTTCTAAAAATGGATTAGCTAAATGATATAATGGGATTAATGAAATAGTAAATAGTAAATGACGAAATAGTAAATTAAAAAATATGTTTTCAGGAATAATAGAAGAAGCAGCTCAAGTAGTTGCACTTGTCAAAGAACAAGAAAATTTGCACATCACCATGTCATGTTCGTTCACCAATGAGTTGAAAATTGATCAAAGTGTGGCTCACAATGGTGTTTGCCTAACCGTGGTTTCAAAATCGGACGATACTTACACCGTTACGGCCATTAAGGAAACTTTGGGTCTTACCAATCTTGGTTTATTAGTGCCCGGAAGTAAGGTGAATTTGGAACGCAGCATGATGATGAATGGCCGCTTGGATGGGCATATTGTGCAAGGACATGTGGACCAAACCGCCACTTGTACCGAAGTGAAAGAAGCCGATGGAAGTTGGTATTACACTTTCGAATATGCGTTCGATAAAACAATGGCAAAGCGTGGCTATATGACTGTGGATAAAGGTTCTGTGACTGTAAATGGAGTGAGTTTAACGGTTTGCAATCCTACCGACAACACTTTTCAGGTGGCCATAATCCCTTATACTCACGAACATACCAACTTTCATCAAATTGAAAAAGGTACGGTGGTGAATCTCGAATTTGATATTATTGGAAAATACGTTAGCCGAATGATGTCTTTTTAAAATGTCAGCGCTTTTTCCTTTTTTAATACTATAAATAACTATCAAAAGAGCCGATTATAGCCAGTAACCAACTAATCAAAGCGTTGGATGCTGTTTTATAGTCGGCTTTTTTGTTTCAGTAAATTCGTCTTTTTAGTTTCAATTCAATACTTAAACGTTTTACAATACTATCATAAATACAAGTTTTTCAGCCATTAATAAACTATAATCATAGAATGTTGTTAGTATTTCGATGATATAGTTCAGCAAATATGAAAAAGCTTAAAAACCAAATAAAAGAATCATTCTTCAACCCAATATTTCATTTTCTTCCACTGCTGACATTCTTAGTAATTGAGGACTATTTTGGTATTGGTATTGCATGGATGTGCTCATTTCCTGTAGCACTGATACTTCTTGCATACGTTTACCTTGTACACATACGTATTTTTTACTGGCATCTATTTTTTACACTTTTCTTTGTTGCTCTAACCATTTTAAGCGCATTAGAACTGCTTCTTCCCATTCCGTCTTTACTACAACCTTTAATATTCAAGTCCATTGTACTTTATTTTATTGTGTTTGTTTTAATATTCCGTACGCAGGTGGAAAAAGTAATTTTTGGAATTATGTCCAAACTCATACCTATGTCTAACAATTTCAATGAGTTGTATCGGGTTCTGTGGGGATTATTCTTTGTTTTAGTCCTCTATATTTCATGCTTCATTTTTGTTCAGTACACCAACATCATCCACAAAAATTTGTATCTTCAGTTATTAACGAATAGTTATGTTGTAACCATATTTTTATTGGTTATTTTTGAATTGTTGCGGGTAAATATAATCAGAAGTCACCTTATAAAAGAAGAGTGGTGGCCAATAGTAACTGAACAAGGCAAGATTATAGGTAGTATTGAACACAACACCAGTTTATGTGATAAAAAGAAATATATTCACCCATTGGTACGTTTATTTATGATTGAAAAAAGCATGGTTTTTTTACAAAAAAACAGTGCCGACGATTTGTTATTTCCTGGATTATGGGATACTGTAATTTCAAATCACGTGAGAATGGGAGAAAGCATTGACCAATGTGCAGAACGAACAGCCGTTGAGAAATATGGAATCAACAACCTCAAATACATATATTTATCAACCTATTTGCTCGAAAGCAAAAACGAAAAACATTATGCTTTTTTATTTGTGAGTTGTCAGAGCTCAGAGCTCAATATCAACCCAGTTGCAGATTTACAAACCAAGTGGTGGACGCAACAGCAAATTGAAGAAAACCTCGAAACTGGCATATTTTCCGACAATTTTAAGGTGGAATTTGACTTACTTAAACGAAGTGGATTGCTGGAAACTGGAAGATGTGAGTGTAATTGTAGATTGAAGGACGTGATTTACCAACAGACTGATGCAACAAAACAGGAAGAGTGATGTGAAATCATTACGCGTCAAATTTATCAACTAAACAATTAAGAGAAGAATCAATTTAAGCATGCTTTTTTTTGATTCCCATTAAAACAAATTCTACGATACTATTCTTGTTTTTTTCAAATTCGGAACTAATATTTTGTCTAATATAAGGTACTTCAAGTCCTTTTATAGCATAAAAAATGATGGTAGAAGACAAATCAACATCCATTCGCTTGAAGATATTTTTTTCAATACCATCTGATACAATTGACCTGATCAAGGTTATTTCCTTCACATCTACTTTACGACGTTTGCGCTCTACCTCATAAATGTCATGAAAAAAATCAGCACGTAGCGAGCCGTTTCTGGTCACCACATCTTTAACTGCATCCAAATGTGTAAGTATCATGTTGGTAAGTTTAACATCTGGTTCAGCCTCCTGAGCTGCCACCACTTTCATTCGCTCCAAAATAGTATTAAGTTCAATGTCAATAATCGCATTATAAATTTCCTCTTTATTATTGAAGTAGGTATATAATGTCCGTCGCCCTTTTTTTGTGGCTTCAGCTATGTCATTCATAGTCACCTCTTTCTTGCCATTTTTGGCAAAAAGTTCGCGGGCAACTTCAATCAGCATTTTTTTTGTGTTTGACATATATTTTTTTGTTTTGCGTTTCGTGTTTCGTGTTTTTTTACTTTTTTAGTTTTGCAACTCCTCGCACTGTCCAAACTACTATTATGGACAAAATAAACCGTGGTGCAATTATCCAACCTGCCGGTACACCTATGGCTACAAATAACAGTGTGTCTTCTAGTAATGAGTGATTTATGGCAATATGATAATTCAAGTAATTGGCATTCTCCAATGAGATTTCCTTTCGTTTAACCTCTTCAATCATAACGGCAGATCCATATGTCAATCCGATGGTTTGAGCTATTAACCACAAAAAAGAACTTTCATCTGATAATCCCATAACCCTCATAAGCGGCCCAAATACTTTTGACATTAATGCCAAAACATTAAACTCCTTGAGGATGTACTGGAGCATCATCAGTCCTGTAATTATAAGAGTTATTTTCAAACTAAGCCAGCCAGCACTAACTACCCAATTCAATAACATATCGCTAATGTTTTGGTAGATAATAGTATGTTGCACGGCACTTACTGTTCCAATGTGTTCTGGCAAAAGTAAATTTAGTACAAATGCACTAAAAAACGAAGTACAAATACGTAAAGTGAACATAATAATGGCCGAAGAACCTGTCTTTTTTTGAATGGCGGTTTCAACCAATAAATTATGCGTTATCAGACACATAAGCGCAAGAATAGTTATTTCACGTAAGTCGAGCGACAATGTGGCAATAACGGCAATAGGGGCATACAGTGGCAGGAAAAAGCTGGTAATAAACACGATAGCAGATTCGCCAGGAAGTCCAATCAGCGAAAAAGCAGGTGCAAGAAAAGATGCAATAATGGCAATTATACCCCAATACTGCAACAAGCTTACGGATAGACTGATAGGAATAATTATTTTCAACAGCCACCAAATAGTTTTGCCCGATGTTGGAAATGAGGCCAAGATGCTGTTATAAATTCGGTTGGATATAGTTTTCATTGAACTGTAAGGTATAAAAACAAGAAAGGTTGTCTCGCGACAACCCAATCTTTAAAATTAACCTTAAATCTAATACCATGAAAAACACAGTG
>JBAXAD010000029.1:0-24662 GCA_037142715.1 Paludibacter sp.
GCCTGGTATTCACCATGTTATGGCGCGTACCATCAAGGATGTTTTTTGTCGATATAAAACAATGCAGGGATTTCAGGTGAAACGGAAAGCTGGCTGGGATACACACGGATTGCCTGTGGAATTGGGTGTGGAAAAAGCGTTGGGAATAACTAAGGAAGACATTGGGAAAACCATCAGTGTGGACGAATACAATGCTGCTTGTCGCACCGATGTGATGAAATATACCAAAGAATGGGAAGATTTGACCACTAAAATGGGATATTGGGTGGACATGAACGACCCTTACATCACCTATGATAATCGCTACATCGAAACCCTATGGTGGTTACTTAAAGAGCTATATAACAAAAACTTACTTTACAAAGGATATTCTATTCAACCGTTTTCACCCGCTGCGGGAACTGGTTTGAGCACACACGAACTGAACCAACCTGGTTGCTACCGCGATGTGAAGGATACTACCTGCGTGGCACAATTTAAAGTAAAAAACGAAGAAAATACTTACTTTTTGGCTTGGACAACAACTCCATGGACTTTGCCCTCAAATACCGCTTTGTGCGTTGGTCCGAATATCGATTATGTAAAAGTAAAAACTCAAAATCCATATACCAAACAAGAATGTAATCTGATATTGGCAGAAAATTTACTCATTGGTTTAATGGGAAAGTCTGAATATGAGGTTTTGGAACACAAAAAAGGTTCTGAATTGGCGGGCGTTGAATATGAGCAACTTATTCCTTGGGTAAATCCGGGTGAAGGCGCATTTCGAGTGATTACCGGTGACTTTGTAACTACCGAAGACGGAACAGGAATTGTTCATATTGCACCCACTTTTGGTGCGGACGATGACCGTGTAGCAAAGCAAAACAATGTGCCGCCACTTTTGCTGATTGACAAAGATGGAAATCGTCAACCAATGGTGGACAGAACAGGTAAATTCTTCAAAATTGAAGATTTGAGTCCTGAATTCGTATCTACAAATGTAAACGTTGATTTGTACTCTCCCTATGCTGGTTGTTTTGTTAAGAATGCTTATGATGATAAATTAAAAGATGAAGATGCAACCCTTGACATTGACATCTGCGTGATGTTGAAACAGCAAGGATTGGCATTCAAAATAGAAAAACATACCCACAGTTATCCACATTGCTGGCGGACTGATAAGCCAGTATTGTACTATCCATTAGATAGTTGGTTTGTGAAAACCACCGCCTGCCGTGAGGAAATGATGGAATTGAACGATACTATCAATTGGAAACCGCAATCTACTGGTTCTGGTCGTTTTGGCAAATGGTTGGAAAATCTGCAAGATTGGAATTTGAGTCGTAGTCGCTACTGGGGAACACCGTTACCTATTTGGCGCAGCGAAGATGGTGGGGAAGAAATTTGCATTGGTTCGGTAGAGGAATTGATCACGGAAATTGAAAAGTCGATTGAAGCTGGATTTATGTCGGAAAATCCATATAAGAATTTCAAGGTTGGCGAAAATACTGCTGAAAATTATTCGGTAAAAAATATCGATTTACACCGTCCGTATGTCGACAATATCGTGTTGGTTTCAGCTTCTGGCAAACCAATGAAACGTGAGTTGGATTTGATAGATGTGTGGTTCGATTCTGGCGCAATGCCTTATGCACAAATGCATTATCCGTTTGAAAATAAAGAATTGATAGACAATTCTACTAATTTTCCCGCCGATTTTATTTCGGAAGGTGTTGACCAAACCCGTGGTTGGTTTTTCACGCTTCATGCCATTAGTACAATGATAAAAGGAAGTGTTGCATTTAAAAATGTGATATCCAACGGACTTGTGTTGGACAAAAACGGCAATAAAATGTCTAAACGATTGGGCAATGGCGTTGATCCATTCTCAACGATTGAAAAATACGGTTCAGACCCATTGCGTTGGTACATGATGACGAATGCTTCACCTTGGGATAACCTGAAATTTGACGAAGAAGGCATTGACGAAGTGCGTCGGAAATTCTTTGGAACTTTGTACAATACCTATTCTTTCTTTTCGCTTTATGCCAATGTGGATAATTTCCAATCGGCAGAAGCGGATGTTCCGATGGAAAAACGCCCGGAAATTGACCGTTGGATTATTTCCCTGCTCAATACTTTGGTGAAAGAAGTGACTGAGCATTACGAAACTTACGAGCCAACACGTGCTGGACGTGCCATTTCTGACTTCGTGGGTGAGAATCTAAGTAACTGGTATGTAAGGCTTAATCGCAAGCGTTACTGGGGTGGCGAATACGATGAAGATAAATTGTCGGCCTATCAAACGCTCTACACTTGTTTGGAAACCGTAGCGCGATTAATGGCACCAATAGCTCCATTTTTTGCAGACAGATTATTCTTGGATTTGAATGCTGTCACTAAAAAAGACAGCAACGAATCGGTACATTTGGCGGATTTTCCTGAATGCAATGAATCATTGATTGATACAAATCTGGAAACTTGCATGCAATTGGCGCAACAAACGTCATCTTTGATTTTGGCTTTGCGCCGAAAAGCTGATAAAAAAGTACGCCAGCCACTTTCAAAAGCTGTTGTTCCGGCATCAGATGAAGCAAGTTATAAACAATTGATTTACATTGCAGAACTGATTAAGGCTGAGGTGAATATCAAGGAATTGGAAATTATTCCTGCTGATGCCAATATGGAGAATTTGGTAAAAAAAATAAAGCCCAATTTTAAAACATTGGGTAAAAAGTATGGCAAGCAAATGAAAGAAATTGCGCAAGCAATGACTGGCTTTGGAAATGTTGAAATTGCAGCCATAGAGCTTAATGGAGAATATTTATTAGCATTGCCAACTGGAAATGTGCAACTTCAGTTGGAAGATGTTGAAATTGTAACTGAGGATATGCCAGGTTGGTTGGTTGCCAATGAAGGTAAACTGACTGTTGCATTGGATATTACATTGACAGATGCTTTGGTGCGTGAAGGGATTGCGCGTGAATTGGTAAATCGTATTCAAAATATACGCAAATCAAGCGGATATGAAATTGTTGATAAAATTGTAGTGGAAATTGAAAGTAGAACTGAAATTGCCGATGCGGTAAATGAGTACGCCTCTTTCATTGCAACGCAAACATTGGCCAATTCGGTGAAGTTGGTTGAAGCATTGGAAGAAGCCACAGTTTTAGAATTTGATGAATATACTGTCAGAATATCAGTAAGTAAAGTGTAATTTGTTGATTTTATCAGTCGATAAATGATAAATTCTTAATGATAATTCTCATGTTATATTATTTTCTGTCAACTAGTTTTCATTTATTTAAAATATAATTGCCAAAATAATTGTTTACTTCAAACAATTTACTTATTTTCGCAGGCAATTAAAAAAAGGCTGAAATAACGAATAAATTATTCTGTAAATTTACAATAAACCATTAATAAATACGATTATGGCCGAGAAGACAAGATATACCGATGCTGAGCTTGAAGAATTTCGTGAACTTATTAAAGAAAAACTCGAAAAAGCGAAAATAGAATATGAATTGCTACGCAATGGCATAACTAATTTAGACGGAAATGATGTGATGGACACTTCGCCCACTTTTAAAGTGTTGGAGGAAGGTGCTGCCACGCTTTCGAAAGAAGAGGCTGGTAGAATGGCCCAACGTCAAATGAAATTTATACAGCATTTGCAATCAGCTTTGATTCGTATCGAAAACAAAACTTATGGTATTTGTCGTGAAACAGGCAAGCTCATTCCAAAAGAGCGTTTGCGCGCTGTTCCTCATGCTACATTGAGCATTGAAGCAAAAAACGATAAAAAATAATAATGTCACTTATACATATTCGGCAACAAGGCAAGATTTGTCTGTTGTCGAATTTGTGTTTATTGATAACTGATATTAGAATGTGTTTTCTTTTTCTTAATAGCTGATTAATTCTTTCATTTCTACATTCTTCAATTTTTTCATTCTTACATTCTTCATTCTTACATTATTTTTTATGTCCATTACAAAAAAATCCATTCTCCTGATATTTACCGTATTACTAATCGATCAAGCTTCAAAAATATACATCAAGCTCAACTTTTCATTGGGCGATCATGTGGAAGTTTTTAGTTGGTTTAAAATTTATTTTATCGAAAACAATGGCATGGCTTTCGGTATGGAGATTATTGGAAAATTATTTCTCACCCTTTTCCGCATTGTGGCTGTTGGAGCATTGGCTTATTACATTCACATTTTAATAAAGAAGCAAGTTCGTGCCGGTTACATTCTTACCATTTCATTGGTATTGGCGGGTGCTGCTGGAAATATTCTCGACTCGTTATTTTACGGTCTGCTTTTTAGCGATAGTTACGCACATGTTGCCACTTTTCTGCCTGATGGTGGCGGTTATGCTGGTTTGTTTTACGGTAAAGTAGTAGATATGCTTTATTTCCCAATTATCAAAAATGCTATAGGTGAAACTATTTTCTTTAGTCCTATTTTCAATGTGGCAGATTCGGCCATCAGCGTGGCTGTGGGAATTATTCTAATTTTCTTTCGCAAAGAGCTCAATAACAGTCTTGAATCAAAAAAGGAAACCGATGTTGCACCAACCAACTAAAATGAAATCAAGATTAGTCATTTTATGCATTCTTTTTCTGGGTTTCTCAGCTTGTGATGGACGTCCCAAAGGCGTGCTTAATGAAAGTGAAATGACCGCTGTATTGACCGAAATGCATAAGTTGGACGGTATAATTGCTGCAAAGGGTTTACAATATAGTAATACTCCAGAAAAGGCTCAGTATTACTCTTTTGTCTTAAAAAAATACGATATTACCCAGGTCCAATTTGACTCTTCGCTGGTCTGGTACACTAAAAATCCAAAGAAGTTTGAGGAAATATATGACAATGTATTGGCCCGATTAACCGACTTTCAAAAGGAAGTAAAAAAAGGCAAATACCATCCTGTCGACTCTGTAGAATTGGCCAAAATAAAAGTCAATTTGTGGAATAAAAAATCACAATATACCTTCAATAAAGATTCAGCGCGAACCCATTTTGATTTTGAAATCGTAAATTCTGATTTCTTGTTCGGCGATGTGTATGTGTTGAAATTCCTGCAACGCATTGCGCCTGAGGATTCATGCGTTAAAGAACACGTGATATTGCGCATTAATTATGCCAATGGGAAGAAAGACTTTGCTTTTGCGGTTTCACATAATGATAGTTTGCTGCGTAGGTATTCATTACGATTACCAGCACTAAAAAGATTGAAAATCAAGTCAATATCTGGGGAATTACTCGGAAGCAAAGTTTACAAAGGTAAGTTTAATTGTACTTTGGATAGCATAGTTTTGATTCGGGTTTACAACTCTCGTTTGCAAGATAGTTTAAGGAAAGTGGTGAAAAAAGCGGATCCCAAAGATTACTCAATCCCTGTAAAGTTGAAAACGGACACGCTTCATAAATCAAAGGTGTTACCAAAGAAAGTGATTCTGCAGGAAGTAACTGATAAGAAACCAAAGCTTTAGAATTCAGTTCCTTAAGCCGAATAATTACAGAAGTAAAATAACTTTTAGAATGCGTCGAATTGCCAGTCAATATACATTTTGTTCACCACAACAAATTCTAAGGAGGATGGTGGTAGAGCAAGATGACCATAATGTTGTAAAACGATTGTTCAGCTTGGATGACTCAATTGTAGAATCCTCTCAAACCCTTTTTTTTGACGGTATAATTTCAACTGATATTGTATCGCTAAAGCAAATTTTCCCATCGGTAAATGTTACTCAATTGCTTGAAAACTATAATTATATAGATTTTTCAATTTTACCAACCTCATTCCAAATTATTCCAACTGAAAAACCATTATTGCTGGACTTTAACACACAGAATTCAGAAGTTATTAATCAAATACTTCCTCAAATTACTGACAAATTAGCCCAATTTTCTGTGTTTGAAATCATTGCAGCCTGCACCTATTTCCCCTTATTCGCCCTAGAACGACCAACTACACTTGGAGATACCTACATTGGAAAACTTCTACTTTGGGAAAATGTTGATTTGCCCAACAAGAAAATTACTGAACACAGCAGGGTTCGTCAGTTTTAATTGTTGTAATTGCTGTTAAATATCCAAACAATAGCAGGTTTTCATTGTTAGAGTGAAGACTAAAATAATGTCAATTAACAGCTACTTATATAAATAGAAAATATGAATAATAAGAATTGGACAATTAATGATATACCTAATCTTAAAGGAAAAACAGTCATCGTTACTGGTGGAAATAGTGGTTTGGGATATGAGGCTGTAAAGGCGTATGCCAGAAAAAATGCAACGGTTATTATGGCCTGTCGTTCAGTGAGTAAGGGCGAATATGCAAGGAAGCAAATATTGGATATTACGCCTAAATCTGAAATTATTGTGATGGAATTGGACTTGGAGGATTTGAATTCTATTCGGAATTTTGCTGGAAATTTCAAACAAAAATACACGAACTTGAATATATTGTTGAATAATGCCGGTATCATGATGGTGCCTTATGGTTTGACCAAGGATGGATTTGAAAAACAATTGGGAACCAATCATTTGGGACATTTTGCTTTGACAGGTTTGTTGTTGGATGTTTTAAAAAATACGCCAAGTTCACGTGTTGTGAATGTAAGCAGCATGGCGCACAAACAAGGCGTGATGGATTATGGTAATTTGCTGTACACCAATGCTAAAGGTTACAGTCCGATGAAAGCCTACGGTCGCTCGAAATTGTCTAATCTGTTGTTTAGCTACGAGTTGCAAAGATATTTCGTTGCCAATAAAATTGACTGCATTTCCGTAGCAGCGCATCCGGGCGTTTCGGATACCAATTTATTTGCCCATGCTGCCAATAAATGGGTTATGATGTTGTTGAAACCTTTATTTTCATTGATGGTACAACCGGCTGCAATGGGTGCTTTGCCCGAATTGCGTGCTTCGGTAGATTCAAAAGTAAAAGGCGGAGAGTATTATGGTCCTGATGGAAAGCGCGAAATGAAAGGTTATCCCGTTTTGGTTCAATCAGTTCCAGCATCGCATGACAAAGAAAGTGCCCGTAAATTGTGGGAAATGTCGGAGAAACTTACTTCAGTAGTTTATGGTTAAATACAAATTAGATTAAATGACAGAAAATCAGCTTTTTGACCGAATAGATTTTACTCAGAAATATCTTTCCAAAGGTGAATACGAAAATTGCAAGTTTACAAACTGCAATTTTCACAATGGCGATTTGTCGAATATCACTTTCAGGGAATGTGAGTTTGAGAGCTGCGATTTCAGTTTGGCTAAAATTAAAAATACCTCATTCAACGATGTGCAATTTGTTGGTTGTAAGTTGCTTGGCGTTCAGTTCGATGACTGCAATCCATTTTTACTATCCTTCCAATTTGAAAACAGCCTACTGAAACTGGCTGTTTTCAATAAGCTGAAGTTGAAAAACACCAAATTTAAAAACTGTAACCTACAAGAAACAGACTTTACTGAGACTGACCTAACGAGTTCAACCTTTGATAATTGTGATTTACAGCGGGCAATTTTTCAAAAAACGAACATTGAAAAAGCAGATTTCCGAACATCATTCAATTATTCCATTGACCCAGAGCAAAACAGAATTAAAAAAGCACGGTTTTCCAGAATGGGTGTGGTGGGATTGTTGGATAAATATGGGATAATTATTGAATAAAAATTGATAAAAATAATTTACATTATTTCCTCAAATCCATTGCTCCTCTAACTTCCGACGATACTTCATTGGTCCAACCAGCTTGCTGAAATACAGCAGTTTGAACTTTTATAAAGCGGATATTGGTGAGTTTTACTGCATTCCCAGCATTATCTACCGCATTTGAAATGTCTAATTTGTTGCCACCCAGTAAATTCTCATAATCTGTGCCAAATACATTTTCTGCATATCCATGCGTAAATCTATCGTGTGGAACAAACCAGTAAGGTGTTTCTGTTGTTGAAATATTGACATAAGCATCTGAGAGTCGAGTTCCCTTAAATGTAATACTATCATTGGTTGTAGCTGGCCACCACCAACCAGATGAATTTTTGGCACCGTAGCCGCAGATTAATTCTCCAACATTCCCATTACTATCTTTCCAGGTGATGTTAGTGGTGTCAGATTTGGCTTTAAAGTAACGAACCCAGTAATTTCTTTGGCTGTTTTCAAACTGATTTCCTTTGAGTTCATACCATGTTTCGTTGGGTTTTCCGTCGCCGTTATCGTCGCTCATTACATAAACCACAGCAGGTTCTGGCGAAGCTCCAGCCAATGAAAATACCTCAAAATCGTCACCTTCACCATTCATTACATTGTGATTGAAACCCGCAATCACATAACCACCAAAACCTCCGAGATATAACCATTTATCGCTAACAGATTTACCAATGAAATTTGTAATATCCGTTGATTTTGCCAATTTAGCATGTTGTCCAGGCCCATAAACGTACTCAAATACTTCAGAAATATATGCTGAATTATCAATTGCTGGTTCGGGAGTTGAGGTTTTACACGAATTCAGCATTGTAGATAATATTATTATGCTAAAGAGTTGAAAAATAATAGAATGTATAAATTTAAGGAGCATAGTTCGGGTATTATTTAAAATAGTTCTCAGGTTGAGGGACTGCAAAATTACTTTATTTTCTCTGATTTTAAAACAAAAAAATACTCAATAATAACTAGTTGCTGATTACAAGCAAATTTATATCCAAGTTAAACGTATTGGGTCTGATAGTGTATTGATGTTTTTTTTACATTTACGACAAATGAAAATGTAGTGTTTTTACTCGGTGAAATGATTAAGTGTTTTTCGTGACTTATTTCATAAAAATAGTCACTAGTGTCCACTTAAAATCCTTAACAGTCCTTTCAAATCATTCAATATCGGTATATTATTGTTGAAATAGTTGCGTGACGATTTGAATTTTTATTATCTACTCAAATGACCCAAAAATTCTAAAAAGAGTAAATTCAATATATCTCACAATATACATAACTTGATATCGAGCTACTTATAATTCGTACTAAGCTCAACTATAGAAAAGTTTTGAATAATCAATAACTTAATTTATTTTAGTGGACACTAGTGAAAAATAGTACTAATAGATAACAACGAAAATTGGACCATTAGCACTTCTCATTAACCTAATAAATTAAGACTTTTATTGACTAACATAACAATTAAATGAAAGTCTAAGTTTCTTGTTTTATTATACTTAGAAATAAAAAATTGTTTAAAACGATAATGAGCTTATTAATTGTGGTTCTAAGTTTTGGTATATTCAAAATAACATATTATCTTAGTACAATATTTAATAATCACAGTATATTTATTCAATCATTTTGAACAATATGGAAAATAACTATTGCATCATTATGGCAGGTGGCGTTGGAAGTCGCTTTTGGCCATTTAGCAGAAATAATCGTCCTAAACAATTTCTCGACTTTTTCGGAACAGGGCGTTCACTTTTACAACTTACTTTCGACAGGGTTCGTCATTTAGTGCCTGCCGAAAATATCCTTATTGTTTCCAATGTGATTTATAAAGATTTGATTCTTGAACAGTTGCCTGAAATAACCGCTGACCAAATTTTGTTAGAACCCAACAGGCGTAATACAGCACCATGTATTGCCTATGCCGTGAATCGAATCAAATCTATGACCGATAAAGCCAACATTATTGTTGCTCCGTCTGACCATTTGATTTTGAAAGAATTAGATTTTCTTGATACCGTGCGTACAGGACTAGATTTTGTTGAAAAAAATAATTGTCTTTTAACTTTGGGAATTAAACCAAGCCGTCCTGAAACTGGTTATGGCTATATTCAAATAGATGAAGGCGATACAAACCTTAGAAGGGTGAAAACTTTTACCGAAAAACCAAATGCCGAGTTGGCGCAAGTTTTTTTTGAAACGGGTGAATTTTACTGGAATTCTGGTATTTTCCTTTGGAATTTGCAAACCATTGTCAAAGCTTTTGATGAATTGTTGCCCGAAGTAGCTACCAAATTCGATGCTGGAAAAGACTTATTCAATACTCCTAATGAACAAGATTTCATTGACCAAATGTATCCTTCATGTCCCAATATATCAATAGATTATGGCATTATGGAAAAAGCGTCTGATGTTTACGTACTTTGTTCAGATTTCGGTTGGACTGACTTAGGAACTTGGGGTTCGTTGTATGAAATGTCGCCAAAAGATGAACATGAAAACGTTACTTTGAAATGCAAAACGGTTTACTACGAAAGTGAAGATAATATCGTGGTGTTACCTTCTGAAAAACTTGCCGTGATTCAGGATTTGAAAGGTTATATTGTGGCAGAATCAGACAACGTATTGCTGATTTGTAAACGCGAGAACGAACAAAAAATTCGTCAGTATGTAAATGACATCAATGTCCAATTGGAAAGTATAGTTAAATCAAAAGCCGAATGCACAATTAATAGTTTTGCCAAAATATCAATTGCCGTCCCATTTATGTGGCGGCAATTGATTTCTAATAAAATCCAATAAAAGCATAATTATCACGGTTTTAAATTCTTTCATTCCTTCATTTTTCCATTCTTTCATTATCAATTTTCCACATGAGTGATATTATCCATTTGTTACCCGATTCGGTTGCCAATCAAATAGCTGCCGGAGAAGTGATTCAACGTCCTGCATCTGTGCTGAAAGAATTAGTCGAAAATTCGATTGATGCTGGTGCAACCTACATCCAAATTTTGATAAAAGATGCTGGTAGTACGCTGATTCAGGTGGTAGATAATGGAAAAGGACTGAGCGAAACCGATGCCCGAATGGCTTTTGAACGTCATGCAACTTCTAAAATTACCGATGCTGCTGATTTGTTTTCACTTAAAACCATGGGCTTTAGGGGCGAAGCATTGGCATCTATTGCAGCTGTGGCGCAGGTAGAATTACGAACTCGACGAAGCGATGATGAGTTGGGTATTTTGGTGGAAATTGCTGGAACACGAGTTTTCAAGCAAGAAATGGTACAATGTGATACGGGAACAGCATTTCAGGTGAAAAATCTTTTTTTTAACGTACCTGCACGCCGACGTTTTTTGAAAAGCGAAAATGTGGAGAAAAGTCATATCCTAACTGAGTTTTATCGAATAGCACTTGTAAATCCAAACGTTGCATTTTCATTGGTTGATGGCGATGAAGAAGTATTTCAATTGCCCGCTTCCAATAATAAGATTAGAATCGAAAATATATTTGGGAAAAATGCCAAGAAACGCTGGCAGCAGCAGTTACTTCCAATAGATTCAACTACCAATTTAGGCCGGATTTATGGTTATATCGGCAAACCAGAATTTGCACAGAAATCGGCTATTCAATTCTTTTTTGTGAATGGCAGATACATGCGTCATCCCTATTTCAATAAGGCGATATCGTTGGCTTACAATCAAATGATTCAGGCAGCGGAAAATCCCAACTATTTTGTTTACTTTGACGTAGACCCAGAAACTATTGACGTAAACATTCATCCTACCAAAACGGAAATAAAATTCGAGAACGAGCAGGCTTTGTGGTCGATTCTTTCGGCTACAATAAAAGAGTCGTTGGGCAAATTTAATGTAGTTCCTTCTATTGATTTTGACCAGGAAGGCGCTGTGGAAATGCCAACAGGAATGCAAGTTGAAAATGTTCGTCCCCCGCAAACTAACTTTAATCCTAACTATAATCCGTTTGGTACATCAGGCTATAAACGTCCCAATTTGGATTGGGAAGAATTGTACGGGAAGTTTGAAAAGAAAGAAGAGCCAATTGAATCGGACACCAATTGGCAACCAAAAACAGTACAACCATTTGAATTAGAGACTGGTTTTTCGGAAATTCAACAAACCATTGAAACGGCCGAAAATAAAGCCGATAACTTTCAATTTAAAAATCGATATATCGTTACCAGCCTAAAATCTGGGATGTTAATGATTGACCAGCACAGGGCACACATTAGAATTCTATTCGACTTATTTATGAGTCAGATTGAAAATAGAAAAGCTTTTTCGCAGCAAGTTCTTTTCCCTGAAGTGTTGGAATTAAGTGCAGATGATGAATTGATTTTTGAACAGATGATGCCCGATTTACATCATGTTGGTTTCGATTTTGATCCGCTGGGCAATCATTCTTACAATGTGAAAGGCGTTCCAGATAAAATGGGAACAGGAAGTAGCATTGATTTACTGCTGATTATGTTGGATAAGGCCAAGACAACTGCCGAAGATTTGACCGTGGGAATGCATGAATCCATTTCCCAATCATTGGCGGAAGCATCTGCATTAAAAACTGGTCAGCGACTGACAAACGAAGAAATGAGCGACATGATAGACCGGCTTTTTGCTTGTGCCAATCATAATTTCACCCCTGATGGAAAAAAAATAATGACGATTTTGACGCATGAGGAGATTGAAAAGAGATTTTAAAGAATAGAGTTTGAAGATTTGAAAATTTTTCTACCCATTTCCAAAATTGCAATTTATTTTAAAAATATTACATCCCCCCAAATGAAAACCCTTATTATTTTTGACCTGGACGGTACCTTGTTAAATACCATTGCCGATTTAGCCATAAGCACTAATTATGCACTCGAAAAATGTGGATTTCGAACGCATGAAACCGAAGCATACCGCTTTTTTATTGGCAACGGAATTAATAATCTTTTTAAGAAAGCATTACCTGAAGGACTTAAAACACCTGAAAATATTCTGTTGCTTCGACAACATTTTTTGGAGTATTACGGAGCTCATAATGCCGAATTGACCGTTCCCTACCCCGGTATTCCAGAAGTGTTGTTGCATTTACAAAGTGCTGGTTTTCAATTGGCTGTAGCTTCCAATAAATATCAACAAGCTACTGAAAAACTAGTGAGGCACTTCTTCCCTGAAATAAAATTTGTTGCAGTATTTGGCCAGCGCGAAGGAATTCCAGTAAAACCAGATGCAACTATTGTACACGATATTTTAGCGATAGCCAAAGTAGAAAAGAGTGAGGTACTTTATATTGGCGATTCGGGTGTGGATATGCAAACTGCCCAAAATGCTGGTGTAGAAGCTTGTGGGGTTACTTGGGGCTTTCGTACTCGCTCAGAAATGGAGGTCTTTTCACCAGCCTATTTTGTTGATGAGCCATCTGAAATCCTTACAATTTTGGGTGCCTAAATATCCTATATCTGCGCTTTAAATGATAGTTAATTATCTGCGTTCATTTGTGTTATTTGCGTTCCAACTCTTTTTCTTGACTTTCTTAGAATGAAAATGAAGCACCAACCAGCGCATTAATTCCTTGCACCTGATATCCATAATATTCTTGGTATGGATTATTAATCAAGTTGTTTACTTTTCCGAAAAATGTCAGCCAATTGTTGTAGGCATAGGAAGTGCCGAGATTTATATCAATTTTTGGACGCATACGAATGGCGGTGTCACCTATTTTTGCATATCGCGCACCTTCCAGAAATGCATTTACTGAAACACTTAACTCCCGTGTAATATGAACATCGGCGTTCATGTTGGCTTCCCATTTGGGTTTGTTCCATGCGTATTGCATATTATCCACCGACCAACCATTGTAAGCTCCTTTTAACTCTACATTCACACGGTTGCGCAGGTTGTAATTTGCCCGCATACCAATTTTCAGATGCGATGCACCGCTGTAAAGTGCATCGAATCGATTGGTGAAAATCGTAGAATCCGCTGTTTTGTTTTGTGGATTATATTCTCTATTTGCAAAGAAATACTGATTGTCAATTCGTCGATAATCTATGTAGGCATCCAGTAGTAAGTTGTAAAGTGGTTTTACTTTCAGTCCTGCGAATAATTCATAAGGTGTGTAGGTGTCGTCGATGCGAGTTCCTGGTGACAAGTAGCGGTTTTCAGCATAAAAATTATTCATTGTATTCACTTGATAACCACCTGTTATTCCAGCATACATCGACAAGTATTTTGGAATTGCTTTCCACTCTACACGCACATCCAATGAAGGATTGAATGTTTTTCCATGACCAAACGAAAAACTTGACTTTACACCCAATCTGACATCAAAGTTGCTCTGTTCAATACTATAATAAGGATTTAAAGCCAAAACAGAATAAGCATTTGGACTGCTAATAATCATAGGTTTAACTGTCTGGTACATCATGTTGTATAAATCAACATCTACTCCCACACGATTTTCCTTGCTTAGCGCATTGAAACCCGCTTTGCTGTGAATAACATGTTCGGTGAGTCCGTTGTGTGCATCAAAAACGTTGTACTGCATTTCTGCCAAATACCTTAAATCTGTTGATAATGGTAACGAACGAATCCCCAAATTTGCATTGAACCTCCAGAAAGTTTCATTGGTTGAATCTTTTGTAAGATTGCTCAATGACATTAAGTTTGAATTTATTCCAGTTCGGTTTTTTGCTTGATAATTTGAGCCTTGGTTTAATAATGAATTTAAGTCTGTAATAACATTCTTACTATTATAATTATCACCATAATACTTCAAATACTCATGTCCACCACCCACACCAGCGTACAAATCGAAATTGTCGAAGTATTTGTCGAAAGCCAACGCTGCTTTGGTAGTTGAATGTGCTTTCTCGCCAAAAGTAGCGAAGTGATTCAAAGAAACATCCATGCGCAAGTCAGGCATTTTAATAATTGGATAAGCAAAATCTGCCAATGTGTTGAAATGATTTCCCAATCCTACTCGCCCAAAACCACCTTTACTTTCTCTGCGTTTTTCCCGCTCTAGCTCGGCAGCAGGCAAAGTGTGAATGTTGAAATCGGCAGTGAGTGGCAAGTTGAAATCTGAGTATTTTGCTTGTGTTTTTTCAACCTTTGGTTCCAAAACTTTTGGCATCGAATTGATTTTGCCAGCATCTTGAATTACAGGTTTATACTCCCGTTCCACCGTTACATTTCGATTGATAATACTGTCCTTTTTTTGTGCCGATAAACCAAAATTGAGCATTAATAGTAACGCAACTAATATAAAATTTGATGTTTTCATCAGAATTTGTTTTTATTTATCAATGAGAAAGTTATTGTTGTAATTTGTCAGATTAATTAATAATCGTTTTCTTTTCTCGTTCACTTATCGCACTTAAACGTTCAGAAATCATGGTTTGAATTTCATCGACCACCTTGTAGTTTTTCTGTAAACTTAATAAATATTGTTTCGCCTGAAAATCATTGTTTTGTTTGATGTAAATATCTGACAGTAACACAAAGCTTCGTGCCAACCAGAATTGATGAGGCGTGTTCTTTTTCGAGAAGTCCAGCACTTCATTTTCGGCTTCGGCAGATTTACCTTGTTCAAAATAAAGGTTTGCCAAAAGGTATTTCGACTCAGCACCGTTTGTAGTACGAGTTTCAGCAGCTAGTATTTTAAGATCGGAAATGGCTTGCTCTGGTTGTTTCAATGCCAAATAAGCCTTCGCCCGATTGTACAATGCTTCCGACTTTAATTCGTATGTTGAATAAGCATCTGCCAATATTTCTTTCGCAATATTCACTGTTGTTTGGTGGTCATTCAAGAAATAACTGCAACGCAAAACGCCCAATCTGCCTACATTTTTATTTTCTGTACTTTGTGCCAAACTTTGTAGCTGTTTGAAGTATTGTAACGCTGCCGTATAATCTTTTTTGTCATAAGTCATTTCTGCACAACGCATTGTGGCTTCTTCCATGTATTGGTTTCCGTTGATATTTAATAGAGCTTGATATGCAGTTAAAGCATTTGTTTTAACATTTGTACGATAATAACTGTCGGACAAATAGTATTGTGCTGTGGTGCAATACCTTCCGCCTGCACAAAACTTACTCAAATAATTTTTTAGTCCAGTAATAGCAGGTGCATATTTCGCATTCATATATTGTTTTTCTGAAGCAATGTACGATATGGAATCTTCGCGGCTAGCAGTGGATGTTCTGATGGTGCGCCCCAATGTTTTGGTATAAGCAAGGTAGGCTGGAATATCATTTATCTCAATGTAGACGGTTTCCAAACTTTCAAGCGCGGTATATGATTCTTCGCTACCAGGATACTTGAAAATCACGTTTTTATAGGCTGCAATGGCTTGTTCAAAGTTATTGCCGTTGAAATAAATCATACCTATTTCCAACGCAGCTTTTCGTGCTAAATCGCTTTTTGGTTGCTTGTCGAGCAATCGTTGATAGGACGCAATGGCTTTTGTATCGTTATTTGTTATAAGATATGCTCGCCCCATCTCAAACATGGCATCATCAGTGTATTCCGATTTTGGAAACTGGGTGATTAAATTCTCCAATTTCGATATTTTTTTAGAATAATCCTTCTGCAAACCAGCTACATAAGCCGATTGGAACATGGCATAATCGGCAGTATTTGGACTTGCTGAAGCTGCTTTATTGTAATAAGTTTCTGCCTTTTCAAAGTTGCGTGAATAGAAATTACAATCGCCAATTCTGTTCAATGCATCTGGATAAGTATTTGATTTTAAGTTTTTTTCGCCAGCTGTATATTTCAAAAACCAGTTCAAGGCTTCAGAGTAATTTTTTTGCGAAAAATATCCATACGCCAATGCGTAATTGGCAGTAATATAATTTATGCTCGATTCTGAATAGCTATTATTGAAAAAAGCTTTCAAATCTGCTATGCTTTTTTCTGATCTATTGGTGCGATAATAACTCTCAGCTCGCCAAAATAAACATTCTGCAGAGTATTTACCTGTGGAGGAACTTTCCAACGAAAGTGTGAAATACTCAATGGCTTTGTCCAATTTATTGAGTGTGAATGCCTCTGTTCCAATTTGATACAAGAGATACTGCTTCGTTTCAAGCAACTTTGTGTTGGGTTCTTTAATTTTTTGAATGGACTGATAGGCAGCTTCGTAGTTTTTGGTGGTCAAATAAACCGATGTTAAATAGTCGTAAGCTTTATCTGTATATTTTGTGTTTGGAAATTCTGTCAACAATTGTTCAAAAGCAGCAATTGATTCTCCAAATGCAGAAGTAGTTTGGTAGGTTGTGAGGGCGTAATTAAACAAGGCTTCCTCACGTACCGTTTTGTTGAAATTTGTGCGGAGAGAGGCTTCATAGGCCAATCGAGCATTGTTTATATCATTCAGTTTAATGTAGGAATTACCCAAATGCAAATATGCATTTTCGGTCATTTCATCTTTGTCCGTGGTTACTTTTGATAAATATTGGACTGTGTTTTGATAATCTTTTAATTCAAAATACGACAATCCCAATAAATACATATCGTTGCGTAATACTTTTGGAAACAGCTTTTCGTAACTTTTTAAATTAGTTATAGCGGTTGCATAATCACCTTTACGATAGGCAATTTCGCCCATAATACGATAAATTTCGGCATTATTTTTATTGTTGGGGTTGTTTTTCAGTAAGTTATCAGCCCGCTCATTTAATTGTCCATATTCTTTTTGTGAATAATAAATTTGAATAATATAGTAAGGCACAATACTTTTATAAGCCGCTTCATTCTCGATTTTTAAGAATTCGGGCAGCGCGGCCACATAATTCCCAAGCGTATATTCGGTGTAGGCGTAATAATAGGTCGCCGACAAATCATAACGAGTTTTCATGCCTTTCAATTCCTTAAAAATGGCTAGCGCTTGTGTGAAATTTTTAGTGTCAAGGCAAGCATACCCTTTGCAAAACAAAAAATCTACACGTTCCTTGTTTCCAAGATGTTTATCCGTCACCTGATTGAAATAAGTCAATGCCTTTTTGTAATCCTTCTTTTCGTAAAGCAACATACCCAACATGACATTTGAGCGGTCAAAAAATGGCGTATAAGGATGTTGTAGCAAGTAGCTTTCAAGGCGCTCCTTGGCATCTTCTTGTCGCAATTCGTACGCATTGGCAGCCAGATAGTACTCGGTTTCTTGTATTTGACCCGCCTGAGTTGCTTCGGTAGTTTTCAAATACTCCTCAAAATTCCGATAGGATGCTGCATATTTTCGTTGATTGTAAAGTTCTTTGCCGGAATTAAATAGAAGGTCAGAATGCGTATAAATGAGGGTGTGTTGACCCAGTATAGTGCCAGCAAATGATATAATCAGCACACTAAAAGCGATTATTTTTTTCATTTTATGATCGAAAATAATTTATAATTCAAAATATTAATAGACAAACTGCGTCTTAATAGCCCCCTTCGGGTCCCGATAGCTATCGGGAGGGGGTTAACTTCAAAAACAATGCCACAGCTTTCTTTATTGATTGCAAACCGAAAAGTTCCGGATTTATTTCATTCAATGGAACAAAAAAGCAGTCTTCAACATCGTCGGATGGCACCAAATTTTTAGTGTTTTCCACGCTACATTCAAATAACATATCCAGCGTTGGGACTGTTAATCCGCTGTATTCGTAAAGATTGGGCAACGAAAATAAATATTTTGAAGCAGTCACTTTTACTTGCAGCTCTTCGCAGATTTCACGCACAATGGCCTCTTCTGCAGACTCATCGCCATCTACAAATCCACCCGGCAAATCCCAAGTTCCTTTTACTGGTTCTTTGCCTCGTTTGCAAACCAATAATTCCCCAGCCTCGTTTAAAATAAAGGCGGCCACAGCGGCCGAGGCATTCATATAAAATACAAAATCACATGCTTTGCAACGCTTTGATTTGATATTATTCTGAATAAATGAAGCAGCCCCACAAGCAGGACAATGTGTGAATAACTTGGAAAATTTCATTATAAATAATTAATAATGAGTAATAATAGCATAATTGGAAACATTTAATTACTATTGAATAAGTTAGTGCTGTTTAACGAATAACCATTTTAATTTTATATGTAAAAATGTCAAGTTACAAAGGTAGCATATATTCATGATTGCACAAAGCACCCAAGCTAAAGAAGTGAATTTTACAAGTTGTATTTGTGAAATTAAGACCTGAAGTGAAGTTTATTTATTATAGAAACATCGAATTTTTTATATATGACTTTTCCAAACATATTAAAAATTAAGTTTAGAAATCTATTCCTAAAACGACAAAAAACGTCTATTGTTATTTTAATATTGAATGAATATCCACATTTTGTTAATAACTTTTAGGCTAGAGGTTTATTTTATTGCATTTTAAATGCTATTTTTGCAGAAAATTCTAAAGTATGAACCGAAAATTATCTTTTTCAGTGGACGATGAGTCCATCGACATTGTTAAACGCTACGAGCAATTCTTGTCAGGAAAAGCTACGGGCTATTTCGATGTGGAGGAACTGGAAAATATTGTGGAATACTATTTGCGTAGAGGCCGCACCAAAGATTGCACGAAAGCGTTGGAATTGGGCTTGCAATTGCACCCCAACAATAACGCTTTAAAAACCAAACGCGCTAAAATTTACCTGTTCTTGGGTGATAATCAAAAAGCATCACGCATACTTGACAAGCTCACCGAAACCAGTGATTATGAGGTTATTTTGCTGAAAATTGAAGTGCAGGTAAAAATGGATAATTACAAAGAGGCAGAATTGTTAATCAATCAATTGTTTCTTGAGGAACAAGATGATATTGACAGTATTTGTTTGGACATTGCTTATATATATTTGGGTCATGCCAATTATGATGAGGCTTTGGCTTTGTTGGAAAAAGGTGATATTCAGAATAAAAGAAATATTGAGCTGCTTTACGAGCTAGCGTTTTGTTATGAGCAAGCAGAGAATTATGAGCGTGCCATCGAAACCTATAACCGGATTTTGAACATTGATTCGTATAGCGATGAAGCTTGGTTTAATTTGGGGCAGATTTATTTCACCATGCAAGAATTCTCGAAAGCCCTTGATGCTTACGAGTTTGCGTTGACAATTGATGAAAGTGATTCGTTGACAGTGCTGCAAAAAGCGCATGTGCATTTTCAGCTCGACCAATTTGAGGAGGCCATAGAGGCATATCTTGAGTATAAAGTTATGACTTCCAATGTGTGGCAAACCGAGATATTTGTTGGTGAATGTTATGAAAGAATGGAGCGTTACGAAGAAGCACTTGCCTATTACCGCCTATCTTTGGAAGCGCATCCTCATAATTACGACGCCCTTACCGGTATTGGAATTTGCCTGTTGGAACAAGAATTTTATGCCGAAAGTAAAACATATATAGAACGAGCCATTGAACTTGACCCCGAGGCACCCGATGCCTGGGTATATCTGGCCGAAGCATTTATTGGTTTGGATGATGCCGAAAATGCTCTGGATGCATACCAAAGGTCAATCAGCTTTGACTTTGAGCAACCCGATACTTTAATGGCCATTGCCAATATTTATCTCGAAAAGGGTGAATACGATGATGCGTTATTTCATTATATTCAGGCTTTTACGATGGACGACACATTGGAATTTATCAATATGTTTATTGCAGTAGCCAATTTTAAAAAAGGAAACCTGTTTGCAGCAATGCCTTATCTGAAATTAGCGATGATGGAAAGCGACCAAGCAGCGAGTTTGTTTTTAGAACTTTGCCCAGAAGCCATTGAAACCTTGTTTTTGGATAACGTGGCTGAAAGTAAACTTTTACCCCCTAAATTTGATGAGGATGACCTCGTTTTTTAAATAACTCAAACATTCTTCTAATTTGTAAGCTTTTATAAATTATATATTTATGATAAAAACAATCATTTTCGCATTCACATTGTTTCTTTTTTCTTTAGCTGCCAATGCACAACAAACTGAAACATCAGTTGCTGCAAAAACTGATACACTTTCATTTATTCAACACATTGAATCTTGGTATAAAGCGAATACTAACTATTACAGTATCACAGCATTAATGGCTTGCGAAAGTTCAATACTTCCAGTCCCCTCAGAAATGGTAATTCCTCCTGCGGTTTATATTGCCATGGAACCTGAAAGTAATTTGAACATATTTTTAATTGTTCTTTTCGGAACAATCGGAGCTTTAATCGGAGCTTCGTTCAATTATGTAATGTCAATGTGGTTGGGAAGGTTTGTTATTTACAAATTTGCTGACAGTAAAGTTGGTAAAGTGCTTATGTTGAGCAGCGAAAAAATCATAAAATCAGAGAAATTCTTCAATGACCACGGCAAAACCTCTACTTTTATTGGCCGTTTAATCCCCGTTGTTCGTCATTTGATTTCTATTCCAGCTGGATTATCGAAAATGAATTATTTGAGTTTCATGCTATATACCGTTTTAGGAGCTGGCATTTGGAATATCATATTAGCAGCAATGGGTTATTTTGCTCATGGCCAACAAGATTTGATAAATAAATATAGTCATCAATTGTCTTATGTTTTTGTAGCTGTTGGTGGCATTTTACTCGTTTGGCTTATACTTAAATCAGTTCGTAAAAAGAAATAAACCAACAGAAAATGAAACAATTCGGTTTAATTGGATTTCCTTTAGGTCACTCTTTTTCAAAGAAATATTTTACTGAAAAGTTTGAAAATGAATGTATTGATGCGCGGTATGATTTATATGAGTTAAAAAACATCTCGGAATTTACTGCACTAAAAGATAATTCAGCACTATGTGGACTCAATGTAACTATTCCATACAAAGAACAAGTGATTGAATATCTACATGATTTGGATGAAACTGCAGCAAAAATTGGAGCGGTGAACGTTGTTAAATTCATTCGTGCCAATGAAGAATTGAAATTGAAAGGCTATAACTCCGATGCCATTGGTTTTGAAAATTCCATTAAGCCATTTCTAAAACCATATCATCAAAAAGCCCTTATTCTAGGCACAGGTGGAGCTTCAAAAGCAATTGATTATGTTCTGAATAAGCTCGAAATCAAAACTACTTTTGTGTCAAGAACTCCAAAAGCTGGAATGAAGACTTATGATGAACTTACCGAAAGTGTTTTGAATGATAATTTGTTGATTGTCAATGCATCACCTGTTGGTACTTTCCCACATGCCGAGGAATCTCCTGACATTCCTTACCAATTTATTACTGATAAACATTTGTTGTTTGACGTTGTATATAATCCTGCCGAAACATTATTCTTAAAGAAAGGGTGGGAGCGAGGTGCAAAAGGGTTAAATGGTCAAAGTATGTTGGTAGGACAAGCTGAGGCGGCTTGGGAGATATGGAATAAGTGAGAAGAAGCCCCTTAGCCCCCTTAAGGAGTAAAAGAAAACCTTCCGTTTGGGCGAGACAGAACTAAAAATAACAATTGTAGAGTATTGTAAAAGATGAAAATTATAGATGACAATTTATTAGATAAAGTATCGGAAAAAGCAGTAGGAAGTCCGCGATTACGAATGAATTATAACTTCCATGAAACGATGGATGCAAAAGCTCAAAAGTTATTAAATGCCTTGGAACTAGGTACCGAACTGCCCATCCATCGACATTTGCATACTTCTGAATCCTACATTTTATTACGGGGGAGACTACGAGTTTTATTCTACAATGAAGTAAAAGAATTGACAGAATCTATAGAATTAAATCCATCTGTTGGTAAATATGGAGTTGAAATTCCTGCTGGTCAATGGCATACATTGGAAGTGTTGGAAGCTGGAACTGTTATCTTTGAAGTGAAAGATGGTCCATACACACCTTTAGCTGTCGAAGATATTTTGTAATAGTTTGAAGATTTGAATGGCTTAAGTAAACCAATACTTGCATAGTTCCCCTTTAGGGGCTAGGGGTTCTTAGGGGTACTTCAATTTTTCCTTTCTATTTCCCTCAAATTCTCCATCTTCTTAATGGCCAAGAAACCGTAAATATCTTCCAAGTGTTCGGTTACCTTTTGATTACCAAACTCATACACTTTGGTGATTAATCCGTCAAGGAAATCACGGTCGTGCGAAACGACAATGATTGTTCCGTCAAAATCCACCAATGCTTGTTTCAATATATCCTTGGTTTTCATATCCAAATGGTTGGTTGGCTCATCAAGAATCAACAAATTTACAGGCTCCAACAATAGTTTAATCATTGCCAAACGAGTTCTTTCACCGCCCGAAAGCACTTTCACTTTTTTGAATGCATTGTCGCCACCAAACATGAATGCGCCCAATAGGTTTTTGATATTGTTGCGAATGTCACCAACAGCTACATCGTCAATGGTCTGAAATACAGTGAGATTTTCATCCAACAACGAAGCTTGGTTTTGGGCAAAATATCCAATTTTCACGTTGTGACCAACGGTGAGATTGCCATCATGTACAATTTCTTGCATAATAGATTTTACCAAAGTCGATTTCCCTTCGCCGTTTTTACCTACAAAGGCAATTTTCTGTCCACGCTCAATCATGAAATTGGCATTGGAGAAAATAGTTTTACCGTCATAGCTTTTCCCTACATTTTCGGCCGTAACAGGATAATTTCCTGAACGTGGAGAAGGCGGAAATTTTAGTCGTAATGCTGATGAATCCTCTTCGTCAACTTCCAAAACGGGTAGTTTTTCCAGCATTTTCACGCGCGATTGCACTTGATTGGTTTTGGAGTAAGTTCCTTTGAAACGTTCAATGAATTCAGTGGTTTCGGCAATGAACTTTTGCTGCTCATCAAACTGCTTTTGTTGCTGCTCACGGCGTTCCTTCCTAAGCTCTAAATAATGCGAGTATTTGGCTTTATAATCGTAAATTCTACCCATGGTCACTTCTATGGTACGTGTAGTAATATTGTCCACAAAAGCCCTGTCGTGCGAAATAACCACTACTGCTTTGGCTGAATTTACCAAGAAATCTTCCAGCCACTGTATTGATTCAATGTCAAGGTGATTGGTAGGCTCATCCAATAAAATAACGTCTGGGCGACGAAGCAGAATTTTTGCCAGTTCAATGCGCATACGCCATCCGCCGCTCAATTCTGACGTTTTACGTGTGAAATCACTTCTAGAAAATCCTAATCCCAACAAAGTTTTCTCAATGTCGGCATCGTAGTTTATTTCCTCAATGCTATAAAATTGTTCACTTAATGTTGATACTTCCTCAATCAATTCCATGTAACTGTCCGATTCATAATCAGTTCGGATAGTAAGTTGCTCGTTGAGTTCTCCAATTTTCTTTTCCATATCGGTGATGGCAGAGAAAGCCATTGCCGTTTCTTCAAATACCGTTCTGGTATCTTCAGTTAGCAAATGCTGTGGTAAATATGCTACTACCAATTCTTTTGGATATGAAATGGAACCGCGGGTTGGCTCACGCGAACCAGCCAGAATCTTCAGCAAAGTGGATTTTCCTGCACCATTTTTGCCCATCAAGGCAATGCGGTCACCTTCATTTATTACAAAAGAAATATCTTGAAAGAGGGGCTGCCCTCCAAATTCTACGGTAAGTGCGTCAACTGATAACATAAGAAAATGTAAGAATGTAGGATGGAAAAATATAAGAATGAAAGAATTATTTAAGAATGAAGACCTGTCATAAATGGCAGGTCTTCATTGTATTATGAGTTTTGTAAAATGGCGATACATTTTTCAAGGCTATCTTCCCAATGCGGAATGCTTATGCCATAAGTGGACTTTATTTTTGCTTTGTTTAACACACTATAATGTGGTCGCGGTGTACGAACTGGATAGTCTTTTGTTTCAATTGGCTGTACGTTGCAATTGATTTTTGCTATGCGATGAATGGTTTTTGTAAAGTCGTACCAACTGCAAACACCTTCGTCAGAAAAATGATAAATTCCGGGTACAAAGCTATTATGACTAATAATATTCAAAATTGTATCGGCCAAATCAGCAGCGTATGT
>JBAXAD010000030.1:0-24548 GCA_037142715.1 Paludibacter sp.
ATCATATAAGAAAATATATTGAACATTTTTTTTATTTATATACAGACTCTAATTATGTTTATAATTCAACTATGAGTTTTATTGTTTGTTTTTTGCAAGAAATTTTGGATATAAATCATCTTTTACCCAAAGATAATTAGGCTCTTTGTGTAATATTTTTTCATAAATCAGCTTGGCAAGTGCAGGTTGATCAGTTTTTTCATAAGCCATTGCAATATTTGTGAGGAGGTTCAGATATAACCAATTATGATCGGTATCCGCATTTTTTTCAAAAAGTCTGACTCCTTTTAAATAAAATTTTAAAGCCTCGTTTTTATCACCTCCTAACAAGCGAGGTGAATAATATAACATATTTCCTTTATCTATAATCGCTTGAATATTTTGTGGGTCAAATTCCAAAGCTTTATTAATATTATCAGTGCTTTCCGAACCTAAATATATGGCTTTGAACTTGCTAATGCCAATTCTATAACCTGCAAAAGAACCCTTAAATGCATAAGCTGCAGCATTTTTTGGTGATAATTTTATCACTTCAGATATCATTTCTTCAGCTTTTTCTATAAATAATTCAGCCGTGGAAACTTGCTTTTTATTAATAAGATAAGCAGTATATCCATAATAGAGCTTTATTAACTCAAGTTTTTGTTCCACGGTTACCGGTGATGATGTGGTTTCGATAGTACGAATTACATTTGCCCATTTATACATTTCGCGATTCACAAAAGCATTGTAAATCGTTTTTTTATAGGGTGATTCGGAATATACATCTGGAACAATTGAAAAAAGAAGTATACTTAAAACTAATTTACTAATATAATGTTTCGATTTTTCCATTTGAGATTTCTATTTTTTTTATTAATGATGGCAGTGTAAATAATACTAACAAATACAATTTGTTGTGGTATAATTAATAATATATTTTTAACAACTGACTGATTGCTTGCTAACGAAATAAATATACGAATAAGTATAACGAATATAATATACAAAATACTATCTGCCAATCCATTGAAAAAGTATAAATATACTGGTGCAACGATAGTAGTTATTGCAAATAGAATCGTTATTAATGCACTTCCCCCAAAAAATTCAAATATGTTTTTTGAAAATCCTTCAATTGCCTCATGAAGAGAATTATACATTTTGCATCTAATATCGTTGTCGCCTAACAATGTTGCTACTTTAAGTTTTCTCTCTTTGAAATAATGTAATATTGCAATGTCTTCTACTTTGTTGTTTTTGAAGTGTTTATGTGGGAAGATTTGTTTGTAAGTATGGGTGTTAAACATCATAAACTGTCCATTGGCAGCCGAAAATGATTTCCAGCTAGACAACCGCACTAGACATAGAGGCAACAAACTTAACAAAATCCAATTCATTAACGGTACTGATAGTTGAACTCCAATGTTATTCATCATTTGTTTTGGAAAAATTGATAGCAAATTTAGTTCGTGTTTTTGCATATACGCCATTGATTTTTCCAACAAACCATTCTCAACTCTCACATCTGCATCCATAAACAGGAGTATTTCACCTTTTGCTTGAACTGACAATTGATGACAAGCATAGTTTTTTCCTAACCAGCCTACATCTGGTTCTTTTCCATTTAATAATTTGATTGATTGGTTATTAGAACAATATTCTTGTACAATGTTGCCTGTATTATCGGTCGAATTATCATTATAGACAATGATTTCAAAGTGCGGATAATCGAAAGTCAACAAATCGTCGAGCAATTTGCCAATATTCTTTTCTTCGTTTCGTGCAGGAATTAGAATTGAAACAAAAGCACAATACGATAATTCTTTATTTTGGGGTAAGTGCATATTGGTTACCAAATTGGTAAACGCCACAATAAAACGAATTGCTCCGAAAATAAGAAAAAACCAACCTAAATATTCCATATTATATTGCTATTTCACTTGTTTAAATTTACAATCACTTGTGAATTTATTGAAATCTAATTCAATATCCTTGAAATTGGTATTACAATCATATATAAATTCCTTGAAATAAATAGTCAATGTAGGTTTGGATTCTGAAAAATAATCTACTAAATTAATGTTGAATATCAATTGAATATCGGTTTTTCTGTTTTTCAAAAGATAACCCAACCCATTTTCAAAAATATAATTATCAGTATACAAACTTTGAATTTCACCTTGTGGAAACATTAATAATAAATTATTTTTATCGTTCAGTATTTCTACCGAATAATTTAAACTATTGATAATATCGCGTGAGTTTTTTTGTACCGAAAACGCACCACCTTTGTTCAAAATCTTGAACTTTAGCAATTGCTCTTCGAGCATCATTACATGAAATTTTCGTTTAAAAAAACGATTATTGAGTTGTAATTGAATAAAACCATCCCACCACGAAAAATGATTGGAAATGACCAATATAGCTTGTCCTAAATCTTTAATTTCTCCCTCAAATTTAATATTTTGAAAGTGATTTTTAAGTTTTATCTTGGAATAATACTTGAAAAATAATTCACCAAAATAACTATGATTTGCTTTTATCATTTTGTATTTCTTAAAAGGATTCAAAAAAAACAATCAGTATGAAAAAAATCATTTGAATCCAAAACAAACTACGAGCCGTAATACTTTCTACATTTATTTTTCTGGTTACCAATAATGTATGAAAAGTTATGGCTGCCAAAAACCATGTCACAAAATTAGCTAGTGGTGGATAAGTGGATGCAAAATACCACATATTCATTATTGGTGCGGCCCATTCCATTAATATGTCGTATATGACCATTAAAAGCGAACCAATGAAAACTTTCAATATGCTGTTTTTACTTATTTTGCTCGCAATTGATTGCGAAGCATACACCAAAAATAACCAATTGAGGCCAATAATAATGGGTGTGTTAAGTATTTTTAGTCCTAATCCATTGTCATAATGATAGTTGCCAAATGGTTTGCCAGTAGAAACACCCACCATTTCAAGCAGAAATGATAGTAGTATGATAACTCCAAATACCCATATCGTTTTTTTATTCCATTGTTTGTGAAAGAAAAAAACTATGCCAATTACTAATAATAGGGTAAATGATGTGATAGAAATAAATAGTTCGCGTGTAAAAGGAACTGTAAATAAAATTAGTCCAACGATATAAAATACAATGAAATAGATTGGAACTTTCTTTGCTAATGACTGCTTTATTTCATTATTCATGCGCCTTAGGAATTTCTTGATCAATTATCTGGGCACTTGCCAAACAAAGCGGAATTCCGCCTCCAGGATGCACACTTCCACCTACAAAATATAAATTCTTAATGTTTTTCAACCAATTTGGATGGCGTAAAAATGCCGAAAAAATGGAGTTGGACGAACTGCCATACAAAGCACCATCCTCGCTCAATGTGCTTCTTTCTATTGTCAGTGGTGATGCAATTTGTTGACATACAATATGTTGCTCAATATCTATTTTAAAGGTATTGTTTATTTTTAAAATAATGTTCTTCCGTGCTTCACTTACCAAACTTTCCCAGTCCTGACCATTATTAGAAGGAGCATTTATCATTACAAACCAGTTTTCGGAGCCATTAGGCGCATCGCTTTTTACCATTTTAGAACTTACAAAGAGGTAAACCGTAGGGTCGTCAGTTAGGGTTTTCTCTTTGAATAATTTTTCGAATTCTGTTTTATAGTCATTGCTAAAAAGAATATTATGCAGCTCTAAATCTGCAAACTGACGATTTATTCCCCAATAAAAAATAAGTGCCGATGATGATGGTTCTGCTTTTTGTAACCTTTTTTTCAAAGGATGTTTCAGCATATTGTCAGCCAGGTACTTAGTGTCTGAATCAGAAACAATTAAATCGAAAAGTTCTGTTTTATCATCAACTTTTATTCCTTCTGCTATATTTTCTTTTACAATAATTTCATTTACCAAACTATTGAATTTGAATGTAACACCCTGACTTTTAGCCAACTCATATAAACTATCAACAATAGCATACATTCCTTTTTCGGGAAAAAATGCTCCAATATTATTTTCCAAATGCGCTATCATGTTCAAAGTAGCTGGCGCTTGATATGGATTGGAGCCATTGTAAGTAGCGTAACGATCGAAAAGTTGAACCATGTTTTTATCGCTAAAATCTTTATTGTTAGCACTATGCATGGTTTTTGAAAAATTCAATTTATGAACTTTACAAAGCATTTTTTTATAAGGTGCAGTGTTGAAATTGGAAAGTTTATGAAATGAACTGAACAAAAAAACTGGTGCGCTGGCATTGTAAACCTCTTCTGACTTACTCAGTCGATTAAAAATAGCTTCTGCATTTTCAGTCGTTTTCTCTGTGATTTCATTTTTCAGCTTTTCTTTTTCATGGAAAAAATTGAAAATCGTTCCGTCTGAAAAAAAGTATTTGCAATTATTTTCAATTCTTTGATAGGGTAGGAGTGCTTCCATTTTTTCACCACACATCTCAAATAATTCTTCCACCAAATTGGGTAAAGTGAATAGCGAAGGGCCTGTATCAAAGCGGAATTCGCCCATTTTAAGCTCAGATAATTTACCACCAGCCACATTATTCTTTTCAAAAACTGTCACTTCATGACCTTTTACCGAAAGCCG
Source organism: Paludibacter sp. (assembly GCA_037142715.1). Lineage (GTDB taxonomy): Bacteria > Bacteroidota > Bacteroidia > Bacteroidales > Paludibacteraceae > Paludibacter. The sequence continues at coordinate 4,598 of JBAXAD010000030.1, forward strand.
AATTGCAGCAGCTAATCCACCAATACCAGCACCAATAACTGCTATTTTCATATTCGATTTGTAAGGTCTTTTGTGGATATTTTTTCAATAAATTCGGAGAATATAATACGAAACCACACTGTATATTGTTCAGGTTCAATAGCAATATGTCTTTGAATATCTTCTAGTTGCATATATTTATAATTAGAAACTTCATCAACATTTAATTGAGGGATTTCATCCGTGTTCCCTATAAACACGTGGTCTATCTCATGCTCTGTTAAGTCATTATCAAAAGGAGCTTTGTACCTAAATTTGAAACTGAATTTAAGCTCTGTTTTGAGTCCCATTTCCTCAAATAATCTCCGATTGGCGGCATCCAAGGTTTCTTCACCCGGAAAAGGGTGGCTACAACAGGTGTTTGTCCATAATCCTGCTGAATGATATTTGTCAATGGCACGCTGTTGCATCAATAATTCACCATTAGAATTAAAGATGAAAACCGAGAAAGCCCTGTGAAGTAAGGCTTTTTCGTGGGCTTCCATTTTTTCTATAGAGCCAATTTCAAGGTCGTTAAGGTCAACTAATATCACCATTATTTAAAGAATTTAGTGTATATATATGCACGAAAAAGTAAAGCAGTTTTAATATAATTAGGTATGCTGATTCGTTTTTGTAATAATTCTTTAGCCTTGGTGTTTTGTATTCTTTTGGTAAGTGATTTATAATACAAAAAAGCAGTATAAACTCCCAAACGCGAATTGTCGGGAAGTTGATTTATTCCAATTAAAGCTACTCTAAAATCTTCAAAAATATCTTCTAGAATTGTTTTTTTTGTTGATTCATTAAAAGGTTTAGTTTTTAAAATTGGAAAATATGTTCTATGCAATTGGGAGGTATCATGTTTTAAATCGCGAAGGAAATTGATTTTTTGAAACGCAGAACCCAATCGCATGGCATAAGGTCTCAGTTTTTCATATTCGGTATCGTCGCCATTTACAAAAACCCGAATGCACATTAAACCCACCACATCTGCCGATCCGTATATATATTCCTTAATTTCATGTTCATTAAAATTCGATTTTTGCAAATCACTTTTCATACTTTTCAGAAATGACTGCACCAAATCATCAGTGATTTTATACTTTCGCACGGTTTGCTGAAAAGCATTTAAAATTGGATTTAAACTTATTCCTTCTTCGATAGATTCATAGTATTGTTGTTCAAAATCTAGCAGTAGTTTTTCCTTATCGAATTCATGAAAAGTATCCACAATTTCGTCGGCAAAGCGCACAAAACCGTAAATACTGAAAATGGCATCGCGTATTGATGCATCTAAACTGCTCACTCCAATGTAAAAAGAGGAACTATAAGACTTTGTAACTAAGCGACTTGTCTGGTACGAAACATCTTGAAATAGCTTATCCATTTATTTAAAACAATATTTTTTTCAATTTATATTTACGAATTAAGAGCCAGTTCTGAAACAATTTTTCCTGAAATAATTGTAGGTGGAACTCCCGGCCCTGGAACAGTGAGCTGTCCTGTATAAAACATATTTTTAACCTTTTTGTTCATCATCTTGGGCTTTAAAAATGCAGTTTGTGTAATAATATTCGAAAGTCCATAAGCATTTCCCTTGTAAGCATGATAATCTTTCACAAAATCGGTCACTGAATAGGAGCGATGAAAAATTACGGCATCTTTAATCGGTTGATTTGTAATCATTTCCATTCGTTGCATAATTTGTTCAAAATAATGTTCACGAATTTCTTCCGTATCATTCAAACCAGGTGCAATTGGGATTAAAAAAATACCCGCCTCAAATCCTTCCGGAGCCAATTGGTCATCAGTTTTGCTCGGAAAACTGGCATAAAATAAGGGTTTGTCTGGCCATTCGGGGGTATCATATATTTTTTCGGCATGTAACGTAAAGTCTGTATCGAAAAACAAAGTATGGTGTGACACCTTTTCAATTTTCCGATTGAACCCAACATAAAAAAGCAACGCTGAAGGTGCAAATACTTTTTTCTGCCAATATTTTTCGCTGTAATTTCTGAATTTTTCTTCCAATAATAACTCGGAATGATGATAATCGGCACCTGAAATTACTAAATCGGTGGAAATGGTTTTGCCGTTTACAATAATTCCTGTGGCAAGATTATTTTCAACTACAATTTTCTGAATTGGACTGTTGATATAAAATTTCACACCCAAACTTTCGGCCAATGTTTGCATTCCTTTTACCAATTCAAACATACCTCCACGAATATGCCATGTTCCTAAAACCATATCGGCATAATTCATAAAACAGTAGAATTGTGGGGTTTGACTTGGTTTTGCACCTAGAAAAATAACCGGGAATTCTAAAATTTGTCGTAGCTTTTCATTTTTTATGTTTCGGCGAACAGTGGCACTTACACTAGTGAAAAACTGTAAAACACGCAATGCTGTTGCAGGCATAATTAATTCGAATGGCGATTTTCCTGGTTTGTAAACCACTTTATCAATGGCCACACGATAATTATACTCGGCACTTTTCAGAAACTTCTTTAAATATATGCTACTTCCCTTTTCGTGTTGCTCAAAAGTTTTGTAAATTTCCTCCAAATTTGCTGAAACAGGAATTGAATCCTCTTTTCCAAAATAGATTTCGTAACCTGGATTCAATCTTATCAGTTCATAATAATCTGAAGTTTTTTTGTCAAAATCAGTAAAAAAATCATCAAAAACATCAGGCATCCAATAAAAAGTGGGACCCATATCGAAGGTAAAGCCTTCGTTTATAAGTTGTCTGGCACGGCCGCCAATTGTTTCATTTTTTTCGTAAATACTAACATCATATCCCGCTTTGGCCATATAACAAGCCGCGGAAAGACTTGAAAATCCAGAACCTATAATTGTTACTTTTTTCATTATTGGAAAAGGGAATTTAATTTTAAATTAGTAAATCTAACTGTGGCTTTATAAATGGGTATAACTAATTTATTCTTCAAGAAGTTTAAATTTATGACAAATTTTAATTTTTTGGTGAGTTCTGATTGAGAGAGACCTTTTTAAATTTGAGTAAAGTCAATATGGTATTAAGAAAAGTCCCCAATTTGCATTATCCATATTGGGGATTATTTATTTCTTAAAATAACATAATAGAAATGTCTAATCATTTTGCAAATTGATTTTTTATTTTTTGAGGTTAGTCATTGCTACAGAAAAAATAAACTTGCTCCAGCTATGCTAATACCGGCACCTACAACTTGTTGTACGGTAATTTTTTCTTTGAACATAATGGCAGATGGCCAAATTATAAAGATAGGAACCATAGCCATTAAAGTGGATGCAATGCCTGTTTTTGTTTGTTGTATGGCAAAAAGCGATAGGGCCACTCCAACAAATGGACCAAAAAATGAACCAATTGTTACAGACTTCATACTTTCGGTGTGAGTAAAAGCAATTCCAATTTTTCTCCATCTACCCAATATTGTAATGAGTATGCCAAAACTGAGTAAGCCAAAAAAAGCACGAATTTGAGTGGCAGCAATTGGGTCGTAACTACCCATTCCTTTTTTGCTGAGAATTAGTCCAACTGCTTGTCCAGTAGCGCCGCCCAAAGCCAATAAAAATCCCTTGAATGGAATATTAAGCTTCATTTTACGACTTGATATGGCTACAACAATTCCTGTTATACTTACCAAAATTCCAACAATATTCATTCCTGAAAGTTCTTCCTTTAGAAAAAACCAACCGATAATTGCTGTCATCATTGGTGCAAAACTCATAATTAGTGCTGCTGTTCTGCTTCCAATGACCATGTAGGATTTGAACAAAAGCATGTCGCCCAAAAAGAAACCAATAAAGCCCGATAAACCCAACCAAAACCATTGAAAGGAGCTGGCATCAGTTGGGAAAAATATACCCCGAGTAAAATAAGTAGTGATACCCAAAAATACAATTGCAAATAATAAACGTATGAAATTGACTGATAATGAGCCGATTTTATGACCTGCTTTCTCAAAAAAAAGTGCGCTCATTGTCCAGCACATTGCTACTCCTAATCCTGCAAATTCCCCAATATGTGATTGAAACATATAATTTTAGTTCTGATGATTGATAAAATTCCAGAATTATTGAGATTACTAGTAATTCAATAATTGAAATGATAGTTTTACAATATTAGCGCAAAGATACTGTAAGAAATTCATTTTTTGTAATTTGTATTGTATAATTATGCATGTAATTGATTCTTAACGCTTTTACTAAATTATGAATAAGTACTACGATGAAATACAATTATTTAGCTACCTTTGCAATCTGGAAAAATTAAATTGTCAATTATTTAATTTTTAGGTGTTGATTTCTCATTATTAATTGATTATAATGCCAAAGGAAGATTATTTACTAAAGTATTTAGAAAAACTAGGAAGGGTAGTAGCAGCTATGATGGGTTTTCGTGAAAAAGGATTTCCAGATGAAAGTTTGCGAATTGCAGATGAAGCATTGAAGGAATTATTGAATATTGACTTTGAGGAATTAACAGTTATGCCAGTAGAAAAATTTATTTCAATCATTAAAAATGAAAAATATAATTCTTCTTACTTAGAAGGAATTGCTCAATTGACATACGAAACAGCTAAAACATTAACTACTTTAGGAAAAAAAGAAAATGCTGATAGTTTCTATAGCAAGAGCTTGCAGCTCTATTATTTACAGAACGAAAAAGATAAAACTTTCTCTTTTGAAAGAGAAATGAAAATATCAGAACTTTTACAATTGACAAACAAAAATAAATAACGTAAACTTGCCTGTGGTAGGCAGGTTAAAATAACAATTAGTAATGATAAATTACAACAATAGCAAACAACGTCCCGAAAAAGACATGATTTTTGGTATCCGCGCGGTGATTGAAGCCATACAAGCCGGAAAAGAAATAGATAAGATATTGATGCGTAGGGATATGACCAGTGAATTGGCACGTGAACTTTTTATATCTCTCAACGGATTGCAAGTGCCAATTCAGAAAGTGCCCATCGAAAAACTGAATAAAATAACCACCAAAAATCACCAAGGTGTTGTGGCATTTATCTCTCCAGTAACTTACCAACGTATTGAAGATATTATTCCGGGTATTTATGAACAAGGTCGTATGCCATTTATTGTTGTGCTCGACGGTGTTACAGATGTGCGTAATTTTGGTGCTATTGCTCGTACTTGCGAGTGTGCTGGCGTTGATGCCATTGTGATTCCAACCAAAGGAGGAGCTGCTATTAATGCCGATGCGGTTAAAACATCAGCTGGTGCTTTGCTTTCTATTCCAGTTTGCCGCGAAGGAAGCTTGACCAATGTGCTGAAATTTCTGGTTTCTTCTGGTATTAAATTGGTTGCTGCTACCGAAAAAGCTAGCAAAAATTATACTGAAGCCACACTTACTGAACCTATTGCAATAATAATGGGTGCTGAAGACGAGGGAGTTGCCCCAGAACATTTGCGACTTTGCGATGATATGGTGAGTATACCGGTTATGGGAACCATTGATTCTTTGAATGTATCTGTAGCTGCAGGAGTTTTGATTTATGAAGCTTTGAGACAACGGCAAATTAATGCATAATTGACATTCAAAATTATTTATGACTGTTCTTTACGAAGATAACCATATTATCGCTGTCAATAAAAGTTCTTCGGAAATAGTACAAGGCGATAAAACTGGCGACCAACCACTTTCGGATACCATCAAATTATATCTGAAAGAAAAATACAACAAGCCTGGTGAAGTATATTTGGGCGTTGCTCATAGGCTGGACAGACCTGTAAGTGGTGTGGTTTTATTTGCAAAAACAAGTAAGGCATTGACAAGATTGAATGAAATGTTTCGTAATCATGAAGTTAATAAAATTTACTGGGCTATTGTAAAGGAAAAACCGTCACAGATTCAAGGACGATTGGAACATTATTTGACTCGTAACGAAAAGCAAAATAAGTCTGTGGCTTATGAAAGAGAACGTGCCGATGCTAAAAAAGCCGCTTTAACTTACAAGCTGATAGCTCATTCTGACACCTATTATTTGTTAGAAGTTAACCTCGAAACTGGAAGACATCATCAAATCCGTTGTCAGTTGGCCAAAATGGGCAGCCCTATAAAAGGTGATTTGAAATATGGTTTTTCTCGTTCAAATCCCAACGGTGGCATCAGTTTGCATGCTCGCTCCATTGAATTTATACATCCAGTTTCAAAACAATTAGTTTCAATTGAAGCTCCAGTTCCTGAAAATGATAGTTTGTGGAAAGCATTTCAACAGGGACAAAAATAATTGATTATTAGATTGTTAAATTTTTATACAGTTAAGAAAATCTTGAATTTATTATTTGTAATTTTACGACAAATTCGCATAAATAATAAATAAAAAAAAACCGGTTATGATATAGCCGGTTTTTTTTTTGATAAAGTCTTACATTTATACACAAAACTCATTTACTGCATTGTATATTCTTAGATAATTCTAATCCTGTAATTTACTTGGAAATCAATATTATTCCTTTTATTTTGTTCCAATAATATTTCATTAATCGATTCAAAATAATTTCTGTCGAGATCGGAAGTATGCATAAAAAACCATTTTCGCATAAATATAATCATTTGGTCTAATAGAACTTTGTTTTTATATGTTTGAGCAATTCTAAAATCATCAATTTTTGATAAAAATAGCTGATGTTGTAATATATGTTGCTCTATATGGGGATAATTTGTCCTTAGCATTAATTTTTCTTCATATTGAAAATAGGTTTGGCTATAATCATCTAACTCATTAATAATGTCAACAATGTCGATGTCGTAATTATCATCGTTTTTTAAAGTCATCAATTGATTGAAAAATAAGAAAAATTTTGTTTGTTGATGATTATACATTTCAATATCAAATTGATAACTTTTCTTCCAAATCTGATTATGCTTCGAGTAATTTATAAATGGTTTCATATATAATTTTTTTTAGGGTTAGTATAACTTGATTATGAATAGTACATTCTGCCAATAAAAATTAGGATTAATGATAATAGTTGACTCTAAATGCGGTTATTAAATATACCAAGAAGCATTTTTATTATGGAGTAAAATTATCTCAAAATTTTCCATTTTCGAGCAGCACAAACCCTGAAAAGACCCTAGTGTAAACCATATAAAAGTGATTTAATCAAAAGGGTTTACTCTTATTTCATTTTTACTCATTAATACTATAAACACCTGAAATACAGCAATATAATAGTTTATTTTAAAGCGATTACTGAGCTAATTAATTTCAAAGTTAAATAGAGTAGGGAAGGACACCCATTTTTATATTCACCAATTAAATTACTATCTATCCTTTGATTAACATAAACCATATTTAATACTTATCCTTATTAGTCAGGCCTATAATAATATCATAAATGAATTTTTGAAATATAGTTTCTTTAATTTGACACCAAAAGAAGATAATATTATACAATTGCAAAAATAATCTTCAATATTTCAATTCTAAAACACACACACCATTTGCTAACCTCAATTTTACTTATTCATTTTTTCCTATAATTTATATTATGTAAAATAGAATCATTGCTATTTTATCATAATTATTTATACAACCTTATTTGTAAAAGAAAAAATGAAAATTTGCCTCAATGCGATGAAAATAGTACTTTTGCGGCTCAAACAAAAAAAAAGAAATAAATGAACAAAGAGCTAAAGTGCCCAAAGTGTGGAATGGAAAATACTTACTTCGATTCGTCGATTGAGTTATACGTTTGTCCAGATTGCAGCCATGAGTTTAGTAATGTTGAAAATACAGATGAATTAGAAGATAAAACGCCAAGGGACAGCAATGGTACAGAATTATTAAACAACGATAGTGTTACGCTGATAAAGGATTTAAAGGTTCGTGGTTCGTCAATGGTGCTGAAACGTGGCACAAAAGTGAAAAGCATCCGCCTCACCGACGACCACGAAGAAGTTGATTGCAAAATAGATGGTACCAGCTTTGTACTGAAATGTTGCTTTTTGAAGAAAGGATGATTTTTAATTGACAGTATATATCCAACTAAAAAAAACGAAAAAGCCGCTAAATAATAATTTTTAGCGGCTTTTTCGTTTGTGATTATTGTGGTAAATCGATTTTAATTCTCTTTCAAGTTGATTACCAAATTCAATTCATCCAATTGTGATTGATCCAACATTGCTGGTGCATCCATCATTACATCGCGTCCCGAGTTATTTTTTGGGAATGCAATGCAATCGCGGATACTATCTAAACCTGCAAAAAGTGACACCAAACGATCTAAACCAAAGGCCAACCCACCGTGAGGCGGTGCACCATATTGGAAAGCACTCATTAGGAACCCAAACTGAGCTTCAGCCTTTTCGGGCGTAAAACCAAGGTGATGGAACATCTCTTGTTGCACTGCGCGGTCGTGAATACGGATAGAACCTCCACCCAACTCCACACCATTCACTACCATATCATACGCATTGGAACGAACTGCACCTTTGTTGGTTTGCAACAAGGGTAAGTCTTCCAACATTGGTGAAGTAAATGGGTGGTGCATAGCATAATAGCGGTCTATTTCTTCATCATATTCAAACAATGGGAAATCAATAATCCACAGTGGTGCAAACACATTTTTATCACGAAGTCCTAACCTACCTCCTATTTCCAAGCGCAATTCGCACAACGCTTTTTGGGTTTTCCTCATTTCGCCGGACATCAGCAGAATCAAATCTCCTGGTTGTGCGTTGAACTCAGCAGCAATGAGTTTTAGATCTTCTGGAGCATAGAATTTGTCAACCGAAGACTTAAAAGTACCGTCCGCTTCGCAACGAATATACACCAACCCCTTCGCTCCTATTTGTGGCCGTTTTACAAAATCAGTCAATTCGTCCAATTGCTTGCGGGTATATCCGGCACAACCGGTGGCACAGATACCAGCCACATAAGGAGCTGAATCAAACACCACAAAATTATGACCCAATACCACTTCTTTCACTTCCACAAACTTCATATCGAAACGAATGTCCGGTTTATCAGAACCATAGTACTTCATACCGTCGGCCCATGTCATGCGTGGGAATGATTCGGTGAAATCAATGTTTTTTACAAACTTGAAAAGGTGTTTCATCATCCCTTCAAAGATATTCAACACATCTTCTTGGTCAACAAATGCCATTTCGCAGTCAATCTGTGTAAACTCTGGCTGACGGTCGGCACGTAAATCTTCGTCACGGAAACACTTAACTATCTGGAAATAACGGTCGAAGCCCGACACCATCAGCAATTGTTTGAACAATTGTGGCGATTGTGGCAAAGCGTAGAACTGACCTGGATTCATCCGTGATGGAACCACGAAATCGCGCGCACCTTCTGGTGTAGAACCAATTAGCACAGGTGTTTCCACTTCCAAAAAGTCCATATTGTCGAGGTAACGACGAGTTTCGAAAGCGATAGCATGACGCAATTCAAGATTTTGGCGCACAGCATTGCGGCGCAAATCCAAATAACGGTATTTCATGCGAATATCGTCGCCACCATCGGTGTTATCCTCTATGGTAAAGGGCGGTGTTTTCGATTCGTTGAGAATATTTAATTCAGAAACAAGGATTTCTACATCACCAGTTTCCATATTTGCATTTTTGTTGCTGCGTTCGGCCACTTCGCCGATTACCTGAATGACATACTCACGACCGAGCTTGTTGGCAATTTCGAATAATTCGGCATTAACGTCCTGATTCAATACCAATTGTGTGATTCCGTAACGGTCACGAATATCCACGAAAGTCATTCCGCCCATTCTACGGGTACGTTGTACCCAACCCGCCAAAGTGGGTTTCTGTCCTACATTGGCAATACGTAACTCGCCGCATGTGTGTGTTCTGAACATAATTCTATATAATTAATAATGAACAATTAATAATGAATAATTAATTGATATGTATTACTTTACAATCTTATTTGCACTCCTTTTTATTTTATAAACCAATTAGTTAATTGTTCATCATAAGATTGGCTAACAAAAGTAGTAAAAATTCCTTATAGGACAGTCATTTATGAATTTATTTGAAATAAAAAAGATGTAAAGAACTTATTCTCCACATCTTTATTCTTAATTTTAAATATCAATTATCCAACAATGACTTCCGGGCTAATTTTCTTAACAAGTCCTTTCAAAACATCACCTGGTCCTAGTTCAATAAATTCAGTAGCACCGTCTGTTACCATGTTTTTCACAGTTTGTGTCCAGCGTACTGGTGCTGTCAACTGATCAATCAGGTTTTGTTTGATAGCCTCAGCTTCTGTTTGTGGATAAGCATTTACGTTTTGGTAAATAGGGCAAATAGGTGTGCTAAAAGTAGTTGCATTAATAGCAGCTTGCAGTTCTTCACTGGCAGGTTGCATCAATGGAGAGTGAAAAGCACCACCCACTGGCAATTTCAAAGCACGTTTCGCTCCTTTTTCTTTCATCAACTCACATGCTTTGTCAATTCCTTCGATAGAACCGGAAATTACCAATTGTCCAGGACAGTTATAGTTGGCAGGAACAACAATTAATCCTTTGATAGAATCGCAAACTTCTTCAACAGCTTCATCACTTAGTCCAAGTACTGCTGCCATAGTTGAAGGTTCTGATTCACAGGCTTTTTGCATGGCCATGGCACGTGCATAAACCAATTTCAAACCATCTTCGAATGACAAAGCTTTTGATGTTACCAAGGCAGAGAATTCTCCCAATGAGTGTCCTGCAACCATATCTGGTTTAAAATCATTGCCCAATACAATAGCAGAAATCACTGAATGAAGAAATACTGCTGGTTGTGTTACTTTGGTTTGTTTTAAATCTTCCGGTGTTCCCTCAAACATGATGTCGGTAATGCGATATCCAAGAATATCATTCGCTTTCTCGAAATACTCTTTGGCCAACAGAGAGTTATCATACAAATCTTTGCCCATTCCTACAAATTGAGCCCCCTGACCGGGAAAAACATAAGCTTTCATATAATTCTATATTTAGTTTTTTATATTGTAATAATAACGTTCTAAAAATTAGGACAAATACTTGATATATAATAAAATATATGGATTCTAAATGACTTTTAATTTTTCAAACAGAGCGCAAAGGTAATAAAAAGATAATAAATAACATAAATAACCATTACAAACTTATTAAAAGGAACTGAAAAAATGGTTATCTGATTAAATTTCAGAAGTTTACTTCCAATGTTTTGGATTTCTTTGTATTGTATTAAAAAAACGAGTAACTTTGTGGCAAAAATAATCACCTATGGAACTAATTCTTAAGTATTTTCCAAATCTTACTGAAGCTCAAAAGGCTCAATTTGAAGCGCTTTACGCACTATATATTGAATGGAACGAGAAAATAAACGTCATTTCCCGCAAGGATATTGAAAACCTTTACGAGCATCACGTGTTACATTCATTGGCCATTGCCGAAATACTTCATTTTCAACCCGGAACAACCATTCTGGATGTAGGAACTGGTGGTGGTTTTCCGGGTATTCCGTTGGCAATATTATTTCCTGAAGCAAACTTTGTTTTGATTGATTCCATCGGCAAAAAGATTAAAGTAGGAACTGAAGTAGCCACAGCTATTGGCTTAAAAAACATAACGTTGAAACACTTGCGGGTGCAGGACGAAAAAGATAAATATGATTACGTGGTGAGTCGTGCCGTAATGCCTTTGGATGATTTAATTAAGCTTATTCAAAAGAACATCAGCAAGAAACAAAAGAATGCCCTTCCCAACGGACTTATCTGCTTAAAAGGTGGTGAACTCCATCATGAAGTGCTGCCTTACAAAAACATAGCCGATTTGTATGAAGTAAGTGATTACTTCTCGGAAGAATACTTTAAAACCAAGAAAGCGGTGTATGTACCGTTATAAGTAGAGACGTGGCAAGCCGCGTCTCTACCAGTATATGTAGCGTTACTACCCAACAAATCATCAAACTCTTTTTTATTTATGACAATTAAAACATTCACTTTCAATCCTTTTCAGGAAAATACTTACCTACTTTTTGACGAAACAAACGAAGCAGTACTAATAGATGCAGGTTGTTTGCAAAATCCAGAAAAACAATCGCTTAAGAAGTTTATCGATGACAATAAACTAACTTTGAAGCGAGTAATTAATACCCATTTGCATCTCGATCATCAATTTGGTAATAAATTCGCTTTTGATACGTATGGAATTGCTCCAGAGGCTTGTGTGGCCGATGAGTTTTTGTTAGACAATGTAGTTGCGCAGGCTCGTTCATTTGGTTTTCCTATCAATGAAGAAGCACAAACCCTTGGAGGATATATTACTGATAATCAAGAAATAGAGTTTGGTAATTCAAGCTTAAAGGCTATACATGTTCCTGGACATTCACCTGGAAGCATGGCTTTCTATTCTGAAAAGGAAGGGATTTTGATTGCGGGTGATGTACTTTTTAAAGGTTCTATTGGAAGAACTGATTTACCACAAGGTGATTATGCAACTTTGATACTGTCAATAACCAAAAAACTGTTGATTCTACCCGATTCCACGGTTGTTTATTGTGGTCATGGCCCTATAACTACCATTGGATATGAAAAGAAAAACAATCCTTATTTATAAACTATTGATATAGATAATTCTCTTTAATGAATTGTAAAACAGAAGGATGTAACCATTGGCTTAAATCCTTTTTTTGTGCAATATATTCACGAATTTTGGTAGAAGAAATATCATAAATTGGACTGGAAAGTAATTTCATTTGAGGGTATGTATCAGCAACTTCCTCAAAATCATAGCCTGTACGTGGATAAACCAAGACTGGATATTCTTCAAGTAGCTGTTGGTAGTCCTTCCATTGATTAAAAACGTGGGCATTGTCGCTTCCAATAATAAGATAGAATTGATTTTCAGGATATTGTGTGGACAATACATGCAATGTATCAATGGTATAAGATGGAATTGGCATTGTAAACTCAATATCTGAGACTTTGATAGATGGCTGATCCTGAATAGCCAATATCAATAGCTCCAACCGAATATACTCGTCAATAAGTTCTGATTGATGCTTTAAAGGATTGCAAGGTGAAACCACCAACCAAACTTCGTCAACTATTTTATTTTCAATTAGATAGTTCGCTAGTTTTTGATGCCCGATATGAATTGGATTGAAAGAACCTGAATAAATTCCGATTCGCTTTTTTGAAAGAATACTTTCTTCAGCTTGAATATTATGTGTAGTATTCTCCATCGATTGAAAAAACTAATTTACAGCTATTTTAGGTTACTTTTCCAAGAATTCACGAATTACATTTTCTGCCTCTAATTTGGCTTTTTCCAAATCATCATTTACCACAATAACATCAAACTGTGGCGCAAAAGTCATTTCGTAATCTGCTTTACCAATTCTCTTTTCAATCATTTCGGGAGAATCAGTTCCACGATTTATTAAGCGATTATGAAGAATTTCTATACTTGGAGGCGCAATAAAAACTGCAATTGCACGATTACCAAACTCTTTTTTTATATTTATTCCACCCACAACATCAACATCGAAAACTATATTCTTACCATTGCTTGTAATACGCTCAACTTCACTGCGAAGTGTACCATAGAAGCAATTGGGATAAACTTCTTCGTATTCCAAAAACTCATGATTATCAATTCGTTGACGAAATTCTTCTGGTGTAAGGTAATAATACTCAACTCCATGCTTTTCATTCCCCCTTGGAGCACGACTTGTTGCTGAAATAGAAAACTCCATGTCGAATCCACAGCTCAATAAATGTTGAACCAATGTACTTTTACCTGCTCCCGATGGTGCTGAAAATATAATTAATTTGCCATTCATATCTTACTTCTATCTACCAACTTCTTAAAGTACATTCAGCACTTGTTCCTTTATTTGTTCCAAGTCATCCTTCATCAACACTACTATTTTCTGCATCTCGCTATTGTTGGATTTAGAACCAAGGGTGTTTACTTCACGACCAATTTCTTGAGCTATAAAGCCAAGTTTCTTTCCAGGAGACTTTTCGTGTTGCATAGTTTCAATAAAATATTCCAAATGATTGCGTAAACGTACCTTTTCTTCGTTTACATCGAGTTTTTCTATATAAAAAATCAATTCTTGCTCTAATCTGTTCTTGTCGTAATCAATTTTTTCAGACAATGCAATCAGACTTTCTTCCAATCTTGCTTTAATCTTCTCTACTCTTTCTGCTTCAAATGGCGCTACATCAGTTAGTAACTGACTGATATGGGCTATTTTTCTTTCAAAAACACCTTCCAATGATTTACCTTCCTGGATGCGGAAGTCAATCAGTTGATCTATGGCCAAAGCAATCACTTTCTTGATTTCCAACCATTCGTTTTCATCCAACTCCACCGTTTCCGTTTTCATGGTATCAGGCAATCGAAGCAATACATCAAACCAATTGGCAGGAACATTAATACCTAAGTTATCTGATAAAGTCTTGATTTGCTGATAATAAGCTTCAACAACAGATTGATTAATTTGTGAAACCGATTCTTTTCCAGAGTTATCAATATATAATGATAAATCAATTTTACCTCTTTCAAGTTTTTGTGATAGCTCGTTACGTATTTCAATATCTTTTTCACGATACAATCCAGATATTCGTGTAGACACATCCAACTGTTTACTATTAAGGGACTTAATTTCCACTACTATCTTCTTGTTTCCGTACTCGCAAGTGGCTTTACCAAAGCCTGTCATCGATTGTATCATTGTATTTGAATTATTTAGCCCCTAAACCTTACATTTATATGTAATTTAGAAAACCATTGATTGTTTCTACAAAAGTAGTATTTTATTTTTAAAGTAAAGATTTAATCCTACTGACTATTATTTTTATTCTCAAAACCTATATTTTGTGATAAACAAGTATATAATTGTACTATAAATTTTCAGTTTTCCAAAATTGTTCTTATATTTGCCAACCTTAAAAAAAGAAATTGATGAACTTCAAAGCAATAATATCATAGCAGCCTGTCGTTACCAATAACGACAGGCTTTACTTTTATAAATCAAATAAAACAGATTAATTTAACACTATCATGGAAAGAACCAAGAAATTTCTTCTAGACGAAAAGGATTTACCTACAAAATGGTACAATGTTGTTGCAGACATGAAGACCAAACCGATGCCAATGTTGCACCCAGGTACAAAACAACCAATGAAGGCTGAAGATTTGTATCCTTTATTTGCAAAAGAGTTGGCAGATCAGGAAATGAATCAAACAGATCCTTGGATTGATATACCTGAGGAAGTACGGGAACAACTAAAGATTTACCGTCCTACTCCATTGGTTCGTGCCTATAATCTTGAAAAAGCTTTGGACACACCTGCTCATATTTATTTTAAGAATGAAAGTGTTAGTCCTGTTGGGTCACACAAACTAAACTCTGCACTTCCACAGGCTTACTTCTGTAAAAAAGAGGGAGTTACCAACATTACCACCGAAACAGGTGCTGGTCAATGGGGAACTGCACTATCGTTTGCAGCCAAAGTATTTGGATTGGAATTGGCAGTTTACATGGTTAAAATCAGTTACGAACAAAAACCATATCGTCGCTCGTTGATGCAAACATGGGGTGCGCAAGTTATTCCTTCGCCAAGTATGTCAACCAAAGCAGGTCGTGATATTATTACCAAACATCCTAATTATCAGGGTAGTTTGGGAACTGCTATTTCGGAAGCGATAGAATTGGCCATGCAAACCCCTAATTGTAAATATACTTTGGGTAGTGTGCTCAACCATGTTTCATTGCACCAAACTATTATTGGTCTCGAAGCCGAAAAACAAATGGAAATGGCGGGAGAATATCCTGACGTGGTGATTGGTTGCTTTGGTGGTGGCTCAAATTTCTCAGGAATTTCTTTCCCATTTATGCGTCACAACATTAAAGAAGGTAAAACAACACGCTTTGTGGCTGCAGAACCAGCTTCATGTCCTAAATTAACCCGTGGTATTTTCCAATATGATTTTGGTGATGAAGCCGGTTACACTCCATTGCTTCCAATGTTTACGCTTGGCCATAGTTTTGCACCTGCACATATTCATGCTGGTGGACTTCGTTACCACGGTGCTGGAACCATTGTGAGCCAAATGATGAAAGATAACATGATGGAAGCTGTTGATATTGAACAGCTTGATTCATTTAAAGCGGGTGTTTTGTTTGCTCAAACCGAAGGGATTGTTCCCGCTCCCGAATCGTCACATGCCATTGCAGCAGCTATCAACGAAGCTTTAAAATGCAAAGAAGAAGGTACCAAGAAAACGATACTTTTCAATTTATCTGGACATGGTTTGGTGGATATGGCATCTTACGACCAGTATTTGGCAGGTGATTTGATAAATTATTCTTTATCCAATGAGGATATTGCAAATAATGTAAGTCAATTGGAACACTTGGTTTAAAAGGGATTGTTAAAATAAAAAAAGCAAGACCATCAATTTTTGATTTGTCTTGCTTTTTTTATACTGTAAATTTCAATTTTTGAAGCAATTTCTATTTGCTTTTGACTATTTCCGATTTTAGCTTCTTGTCATCCGTCTTTTCGGATACCAATATCAACCTCAACGAAGTATCTTTTGTTATATAGCTCCAAGCCCAGTTGATAAAGATAATCAGCTTATTGCGAACACTTAAAATCAACATGAGATGTAGAAACATCCAAATATACCAAGCTACAACGCCATGAAACTTCAAAAATGGAAGATCTACTACGGCTTTGTGTTTCCCTATCGTGGCCATCAAACCCAAATCGTAGTATTCATATTCCTTTATTGATTTTCCATTTAGAGTTCTAATTATATTTTCGCCTAAATTTTTCGCTTGATTAATGGCCACATTTGCCACCTGAATATGTGCATTTGGATACTTAGGTGTTTCCATGTAAGCAACATCTCCCAATGCATAAATATTGGGATAGCTTTTCAATCTGTTGTATCTATCCACAACATACCTATTTCTGATAATGTCTTCAGAATTCAAACCAGTCACAACGTTTCCGGTAACTCCTGCAGCCCAGATTACGGTTTTGGTTGGAATACTTTCACCTGTATTCAGCACAGCCACATTTCCATCGTAAGTATTTATCAATGTTTCAGTTCTAATATCTACGCCTAACCCTTCAAGGTATTTTCTGGAAGAATGTTTGGCTTCTTCACTCATGTTGTTCAAAGTATTGTGACTACCTTCCAACAGAATTATATTTAACCGCGAAAAATCTAAACTTGGGTAATCTTTTGGTAGAATACTATTTTTAAGTTCGGCAAATGCTCCCGAAAGTTCTACTCCAGTAGGTCCACCACCAACAATTATGATATTCGACAAAGCAATCTTCTCTTCTTCGGAAGCAAAAATCTCTTTCTCAAAATTAATCAGGATTCTATTTCGTATTTTAATTGCCTCTTGCGTCGTTTTCATCGACAATGCATGCTGACTCATTTGTTCGTTTCCAAAATAGTTTGTCTTACAACCCGTTGCGATAACTAAATGATCATAAGTTATTTGTCCCAAAGAAGTTAGGATTTTCTTTTGTTCTGGAAGAATCTTGATGACATCAGCCATTCTGAAATCAATATTTCGATACTTTTGAAATACTTTTCTGAAAGGGAATGAAATACTAGCAGGTTCAAGTCTGGCACTAGCAATTTGATAAAAAAGTGGTTGAAACTGATGATGATTTTGTTTGTCTACCAACAAAATTTGCAAATCTTTGTTATGCAATGTCTTAGCTAACTGAAGTCCGGCAAAACCACCACCAATAATTACTAACTTATCACCTTTTTTAAACCCTAATTCATTTATCATACTTATATTGTTGATTTACTTTTGCTTACTCTCAATTACTGAATTATTTCTTTATTAAACAAACCAAAATGAATAAAGTTGTTCAAAGTTAAATATATTTTCATATTTAGCTCATTTTTCTTTTAATCATGTTATCAATGGATATTTTAGAATTCAACTATTTGATAATTTCATGTATTTTTATTGTATCTAAGAGTCTATTTTTCAATAAATTGTACGAATTATTTTTTCAATTATTAATTATAAACTACTTTTGAGTATCTTTGCATCAAAATAGTAGGTCGGTTTGTCGCTGCTCCATTATGGAATAGAGGAAAGTCCGGGCAACGCAGAGCGCCATACTTCCTAACGGGAAGCTGTTTGTGAGGGCAGAGTAACGTAACAGAAAATAACCGTCCGCCAGCTGGCGGATAAGGGTGAAAAGGTGAGGTAAGAGCTTACCGGCTTTGGTGGCAACATCAGGGGCCGTACGTCTTATGGGTTGCAAGATCAAGTATACCGACGTATGTAGGGTTGCTCGCCCGATGTCGGAGGGTAGATTGCTAGAGGCATAAGGTGACTTATGTTCGAGATAAATGACAGACACTTTGTGCAAACAAGGTACAGAACCCGGCTTACAGACCTACTATTTTTTTCTTCTCAAAAAAACAACTCATTCCCAATAATTTCACACATTACATTATGTCGAAAATGATATTACTTATCGAACGGTTGTATAATTTTATTCGATTTGATATTTGGCGAATCACTGAATACGAATTATCGAAAACGCGCAAATTTTCATATCGTTTTATCAAAACCATTATTCTTGCTTTAAGAGGTTTTGTAGTCGAAGATTTGAATGTAAAGGCTTCTGCGCTAACCTATTCCATTTTATTCGCAATTGTACCATTATTTGCACTTATTATTGCTATTGGCAAGGGTTTTGGAGTGGAGAAGCTGATTGAAGACTCCATGCAGGGTACATTTATCGGACAAGCCAATATGATTCCAACCGTTATGGGATTCGTGGAGCGATACCTGGAATCTACTCAAGGAGGACTATTTATCGGTATTGGGCTTGCCATATTGTTCTGGTCTGTAATGAATTTTTTTATGCAAGTGGAAAGAGCTTTCAATAAAATTTGGCAAGTAAAGAAATCACGTTCAATTATCCGGCAATTTACAACCTATTTTTCGGCCATTCTCATAATTCCATTATTAATAGTTTTGTCTAGTGGATTTACTATTTTTATTAACACTGCACTTTCAAAATCATTTCTTTTTGATATTCTAAGTCCATTGGTCAGATTTATTCTGAAATTTTCTCCATTTTTTATTGATTGGGTGATTTTTACTGTCATGTATATGATTATTCCGAATACGCGCGTTCGTTTCTTTAACGCTTTGATAGCCGGAATAATTGCAGGAAGTGCTTATCAAACCTTTCAAATTTTATATATACATGGGCAAGTCTATCTATCTCGATACAATGTAGTGTATGGCGGTTTTGCTGCAGTACCCTTGTTACTTCTATGGTTGCAAATATCCTGCTTAATAGTTTTATTAGGTGCAGAAATTTCTTATGCTTCGCAAAACATTCAAAATTTTGATTATGAGGTAGATACTAATAATATGAGCATACGTTACAAGAACTTCCTTACATTGTTCATAACGCACATTATAGTCAAACATTTTGAAGAACAAAAACCACCACTTTCGTCTGAAGACATTGCCATTCAATATAAATTACCAATAAGAATTGTCAATCAAATACTTGCTAAATTAGTTGCAGTAGCAGTTTTGATTGAAGTTTACAGTGAGGATTCTAAAACAAAATTAGTTCAACCAGCCATTGATATCAATCAACTGACAGTAAATTTATTGTTTTCAAAAATAGAAAATCATGGTTCGGAGCTATTTCTTTCAAATAAGAATGAATTATTGGATACTTTTTGGCTGAAAACACTGGAGATGAAGAAGCAATCAGAATTGGTGATAGCACAAATATTGGTGAAAGATATTTAGAAGATACTTGATGATGAAAAAAGCCGTTTCCAAATGAATGGAAACGGCTTTTTTAGTGAGCCTCTTGTCGGATTCGAACCAACGACCCCGAGATTACAAATCACGTGCTCT